>DALYGT010000098.1:0-5958 GCA_031971375.1 Burkholderiales bacterium
GCTGGCGCTGTACGCCCGCACCAACGAGTACGGCTTCCTCGAGACGCCGTACCGCCGCGTGGCTGACGGCAAGGTCACCGATACCATCGAATACATGTCGGCGATCGAGGAGGGCAACTACGTCATCGCCCAGGCCAACGCCGAACTTGGTGCCGACGGCGCGTTCTCGCAGGACATCGTCTCCTGCCGCTTCAAGAACGAGTTCGAGCTCTCCGGTCCGGACCGCGTGCAAGCGATGGACGTCGCGCCGGCGCAGATCGTCTCGGTTGCCGCCTCGCTGATCCCGTTCCTCGAGCACGACGACGCCAACCGCGCGCTGATGGGCTCCAACATGCAGCGGCAGGCGGTGCCTTGCCTGCGCGCAGAGAAGCCGCTGGTCGGTACCGGTATCGAGCGCACCGTCGCGGTCGACTCGGGCACTGCGGTGCAGGCCACCCGAGGCGGCACGGTCGACTACGTGGACGCCGGCCGTATCGTCGTCCGCGTCAACGATGACGAGACCGGTGCCGGCGAAGTCGGTGTCGACATCTACAACCTGATCAAGTACACGCGCTCGAACCAGAACACCAACATCAACCAGCGTCCGATCGTGAAGATCGGCGATCGCATCGCGCGCGGTGACGTCATCGCCGACGGCGCCTCGACCGATCTTGGCGAGCTCGCCCTCGGCCAGAACATGCTCGTCGCGTTCATGCCGTGGAACGGCTACAACTTCGAAGACTCGATCCTGCTCTCCGAGCGCATCGTCGCCGAAGACCGTTACACCTCGATACACATCGAGGAACTGTCGGTGGTGGCGCGCGACACCAAGCTCGGCCCCGAGGAGATCACGCGCGACATCCCCAACCTGGCGGAGAGCGCAGTCGGTCGTCTCGACGAGTCCGGCATCGTCTACATCGGTGCCGAGGTCGAGGCGGGTGATGTGCTGGTCGGCAAAGTCACGCCCAAGGGCGAGACCCAGCTCACTCCGGAAGAGAAGCTGCTGCGCGCGATCTTCGGCGAGAAGGCTTCTGACGTGAAGGACACCTCGCTGCGCGTGCCTTCGGGCATGGCTGGCACCGTCATCGACGTGCAGGTGTTCACGCGCGAGGGCATCGACCGTGATGCCCGCGCCAAGTCGATCATCGACGCCGAACTCGACCGCTACCGCAAGGACCTCGACGACCAGTTGCGCATCGTCGAGAACGATGCCTACGAGCGTCTCGCGCGTCTGCTTGACGGCAAGGTCGCCAATGGCGGCCCCAAGCGTCTGGCCAAGGGCACCGCGGTCAGCCGCGAGTACCTCGACAGCATCCCGCGCCACGACTGGTTCGACATCCGTCTGGCCGACGAAGACACCAGCTCGCAGCTCGAGTCGCAGAAGGCCGCGCTCGACCAGTTGCGTCTCGACTTCGACAAGAAGTTCGAGGAGAAGAAGCGCAAGCTCACCCAGGGTGACGAGCTGTCGCCCGGTGTGATCAAGATGGTCAAGGTCTACCTGGCGGTGAAGCGCCGCATCCAGCCCGGCGACAAGATGGCCGGTCGCCACGGCAACAAGGGTGTGGTGTCGCGCATCGTGCCGGTCGAGGACATGCCGCACATGGCCGATGGCACCCCTGTCGATATCGTGCTCAACCCGCTCGGTGTGCCGTCACGGATGAACGTCGGCCAGATCCTTGAGGTCCACCTCGGCTGGGCCGCCAAGGGCCTCGGCCAGAAGATCGACGGCATGCTGCGCGCGCAGAGCAAGGCCAAGGACATCCGTGCTTTCCTCGAGAAGGTCTACAACGGCTCCGGCCGCAAGGAAGACCTCGCCTCCATGAATGACGACGAGATCATCGAACTCGGCCGGAACCTGGTGCGCGGCGTGCCGTTCGCCACGCCAGTGTTCGATGGCGCCACCGAGCATGAGATCAAGGAGATGCTGCGCCTGGCCGACCTGCCTGAGTCGGGCCAGATCCAGCTCACCGATGGTCGTACCGGCGAGGCGTTCGATCGCCCGGTCACCGTCGGCTACATGCACGTGCTCAAGCTGCACCACCTCGTCGACGACAAGATCCACGCGCGTTCGACCGGCCCGTACTCGCTCGTCACCCAGCAGCCGCTGGGCGGCAAGGCGCAGTTCGGCGGCCAGCGCTTCGGTGAAATGGAGGTCTGGGCGCTCGAGGCCTACGGCGCCTCTTACACGCTGCAAGAGATCCTGACCGTCAAGTCCGACGACGTCACGGGTCGGACCAAGATGTACGAGAACATCGTCAAGGGTGACCACCGCATCGATGCGGGCATGCCGGAGTCCTTCAATGTGCTGGTGAAGGAGATCCGCTCGCTCGGTATCGACATGGACCTTGAGCGCCACTAACAGGAGAACGGACCCATGAAAGCATTGCTCGATCTGTTCAAGCAGGTCACCCAGGAAGAAGAGTTCGATGCCATCCGCATCGGCCTGGCGTCCCCGGAGAAGATCCGCTCCTGGTCGTATGGCGAGGTCAAGAAGCCCGAGACCATCAACTACCGCACCTTCAAGCCGGAGCGTGACGGCCTGTTCTGCGCCAAGATCTTTGGCCCGGTCAAGGATTACGAGTGCCTGTGCGGCAAGTACAAGCGCCTCAAGCACCGTGGCGTGATCTGCGAGAAGTGCGGCGTCGAGGTGACGCTGGCCAAGGTCCGCCGCGAGCGCATGGCGCACATCGACCTCGCCAGCCCGGTCGCGCACATCTGGTTCCTCAAGAGCCTGCCGTCGCGTCTGGGCATGGTGCTCGACATGACGTTGCGCGACATCGAGCGCGTCCTCTACTTCGAAGCCTATGTCGTGACCGAACCGGGTCTGACCGCGCTCAAGCGTGGCCAGATCATGAACGAGGACGACTACTACGCGAAGCTCGAGGAGCTCGGCGACGAGTTCACCGCCATGATGGGCGCCGAGGGCATCGCTGCGCTGTTGTCGAGTATTGACATCAGCAGCGAGGTCGAGAAGCTGCGCGACGAGCTTTCCAAGACCTCGTCCGACACCAAGATCAAGAAGTACGCCAAGCGTCTCAAGGTGCTCGAGGCCTTCCAGAAGTCGGGCATCAAGCCTGAGTGGATGGTCATGAACGTGCTGCCGGTGCTGCCGCCGGACCTGCGTCCGCTGGTGCCGCTGGATGGCGGCCGCTTTGCCACCTCGGACCTCAACGACCTCTACCGTCGCGTCATCAACCGCAACAACCGCCTCAAGCGACTCCTCGAGCTGCGCGCCCCCGAGATCATCGTGCGCAACGAGAAGCGCATGCTGCAGGAAGCGGTCGACTCGCTGCTCGACAACGGTCGCCGCGGCAAGGCCATGACCGGCGCGAACAAGCGCCCCCTCAAGTCGCTGGCCGACATGATCAAGGGCAAGGGCGGCCGCTTCCGCCAGAACCTGCTCGGCAAGCGTGTCGACTACTCGGGCCGCTCGGTCATCGTCGTTGGCCCGACCCTCAAGCTGCATCAGTGCGGCTTGCCGAAGAAGATGGCACTCGAGCTGTTCAAGCCCTTCATCTTCAACAAGCTCGAGCTCAACGGCATGGCCACCACCATCAAGGCGGCCAAGAAGCTGGTCGAGATGGAAGTGCCGGAGGTCTGGGACATCCTCGAAGAGGTCATCCGCGAGCATCCGATCCTGCTCAACCGCGCGCCGACGCTCCACCGCCTCGGCATCCAGGCGTTCGAGCCGGTGCTGATCGAGGGCAAGGCGATCCAACTGCACCCGCTGGTCTGCTCGGCCTTCAACGCCGACTTCGACGGCGACCAGATGGCGGTCCACGTGCCGCTCTCGATCGAGGCGCAGATGGAAGCGCGCACGCTGATGCTCGCCTCCAACAACGTGCTGTCGCCGGCCAACGGTGACCCGATCATCGTGCCGTCACAGGACATCGTGCTCGGTCTCTATTACATGACCCGCGAGCGTGTGAACGCCAAGGGCGAGGGCATGGTGTTCGCCGACATCGCCGAGCTCGAGCGCGCCTACGCCACCCGTCAGCTCGAATTGCATGCGCGCGTCACCGTGCGTCTGCGCGAGTTCGCAGCGGACGGCGAGGGCGGCTGGAGCGAGCGTCTGGTGCGCCGTGAGACCACTGCCGGCCGCGCCATCCTGTCGAACATCCTGCCCAAGGGTCTGCCCTTCGAGCTGATCGACAAGGCGCTCAAGAAGAAAGAGATCTCGCGCCTGATCAACGCCAGCTTCCGCCGCGTCGGTCTGCGCGAGACGGTGATCTTCGCCGACCGCCTGATGTACACCGGCTTCAGTTTCGCCACCCGTGCGGGCATGAGCTTCTGCGCCGACGACATGCGCGTCCCGGCGGAGAAGGACGAGATCATCGCCGCCGCTTCGGCCGAGGTGAAGGAGATCGACGCCCAGTACAGCTCGGGCCTGGTGACCCAGGGCGAGCGCTACAACAAGGTGGTCGACATCTGGGGCCGTGCCGGTGACGACGTCGCCAAGGCGATGATGAAGCACCTCTCCAAGGAGCCGGTGGTCAACCGCAAGGGCGATACCGTCGAGCAGGAGTCGTTCAACTCCATCTACATGATGGCCGACTCCGGCGCCCGTGGTTCTGCGGCGCAGATCCGCCAGCTGGCCGGCATGCGCGGCCTGATGGCCAAGCCGGACGGCTCGATCATCGAGACGCCGATCACCGCGAACTTCCGCGAAGGCCTCAACGTCCTGCAGTACTTCATCTCGACCCACGGTGCGCGGAAGGGTCTGGCCGACACGGCGCTGAAGACCGCCAACTCGGGCTACCTGACGCGGCGTCTGGTTGATGTGACGCAGGATCTGGTGGTCACCGAGGACGATTGCGGCACCACCAATGGTGTCGCGATGCGTGCACTGGTCGAGGGCGGTGAGGTGGTCGAGGCGCTGCGCGAGCGCATCCTCGGCCGCGTGCTTGCCCTCGACGTGGTCGATCCGGAGTCGCAGGCGACGCTGTTCGAGGCTGGCACCCTGCTCGACGAAGACAAGGTCGATCGTATCGAGGCGGCCGGTATCGACGAGGTCAAGGTGCGCACCCCGCTCACCTGCGACACCCGTCACGGCCTGTGCGCCAAGTGCTATGGCCGCGACCTTGGCCGTGGCCAGATGGTCAACGTCGGCGAGGCGGTGGGCGTGATCGCCGCGCAGTCGATCGGCGAGCCGGGCACGCAGCTGACCATGCGCACCTTCCACATCGGCGGTGCCGCTTCGCGTGCCGCTGCCGCCAGCCAGGTGGATACCAAGAGTGCCGGGACTATCCGCTTCACCCCGACCATGCGCTATGTCACCAACGCACGCGGCGAGCAGATCGTCATCTCGCGCAGCGGCGAGGTGCTGGTGCAGGACGAGCAGGGCCGTTCGCGCGAGCAGCACAAGATCCCGTACGGCGCGACCCTGCTGGTGATGGACGGCAAAGCGATCAAGGCCGGCACCACACTCGCCACCTGGGACCCGCACACCCGTCCGGTCATCACCGAGCACCCGGGCCGCGTCCGCTTCGAGAACGTCGAGGAAGGCGTCACCGTGGCCAAGCAGATCGACGAGGTCACCGGCCTCTCGACGCTGGTGGTCATCGACCCCAAGCGTCGTGGCAGCGCTGCCGCCAAGGGCGTGCGTCCGCAGGTCAAGCTGCTTGACCAGAACGGTGAGGAATTGCGCATCCCGGGCACCGAGATGCCTGTCGCCATCGCCTTCCAGGTCGGCTCCATCATCACCGTCAAGGACGGTCAGGAGGTCGGCGTCGGCGAGGTGCTGGCGCGGATCCCGCAGGAGAGCTCGAAGACCCGCGACATCACCGGCGGTCTGCCGCGAGTCGCCGAGTTGTTCGAAGCGCGCAGCCCCAAGGATGCCGGCATGCTGGCCGAGATCACCGGGGTCGCCTCGTTCGGCAAGGACACCAAGGGCAAGCAACGCCTGATCATCACCGACATGGAAGGCGCCCCGCATGAGTACCTGATCAGCAAGGACAAGCACGTCACGGTCCATGATGG
>DALYGT010000099.1:0-5882 GCA_031971375.1 Burkholderiales bacterium
TCGGTGATGCTCGACTCCAACGGGTCCAACACCACCGCCGCAGCGGGTGTCGCCTGCCTGACCAAGCACACCTCGGCCAAGGGCAAGCGTGCCGTCATCCTCGCCGGCACCGGTCCGGTCGGTCAGCGCGCCGCCGCCATGCTGGCGGGCGAGGGCGCGCAGGTGGTCATCACCTCGCGTACCGTCGACAAGGCACAGGCCGCCTGCGACGACATCAAGGCACGTTTTGGTTATGAGTGCATCGCTGCCGCCGGTGGTACGCCGGAGGAGCGCCTCGCCGCCATCCAGGGCGCGCACCTGGTCTTCTCGGCGGGTGCTGCCAGCAGCGAGCTCCTGCGTGAGGACGACTGGGCGACCAGCCCGACGCTGGAAGTGCTCTGTGACGCCAACGCCACCCCGCCGCTCGGCATCGCCGGCATCGGCATGGGCGACAAGGCGGTCGAGAAGCACGGCAAGATCGTCTACGGCGCACTCGGCTTCGGCAACCTCAAGCTGGCCGTGCACCGCGCCTGCGTCGGCAAGCTGTTCGAGGCCGCTGATCAGGTGTTCGACGCCGAGCAGATCTACGCCGTCGCCAAGGGCATGGTCTAAGGGAACCGCGATGACGATGAAGCAACTCCCGGTCGAGCAGTTCCTCGACCAGCTCGCCTCCAGCCAGCCGACCCCGGGCGGTGGCTCCGCCGCTGCCGTGATGGGCGCCATGGGCGCCGCGCTGGTCAGCATGGTCGCCAACCTCACCGTCGGCAAAAAGAAGTACGCCGAGGTCGAGCCGCAGGTCAAGGAGGTGCTGGCGCAGAGCGAGCAGCTTCGCGCCCAGCTCACCGCCGCCCTGCAGGAAGACGTCGCCGCCTTCGACACGGTGATGGCGGCCTACGGCCTGCCCAAGGACACCGACGAACAGAAGGCTGCCCGCAGCGCCGCCATCCAGGCCGCGCTCAAGGAGGCCACCGAGGCGCCGCTGCACTGCGCCCGGCTGGCGCACCAAGTCTTGCCGCTGACGCTGCGCATCGCCGAGATCGGCAACGTCAACATCATCTCGGACGCTGGTGTCGCCGTGCTGGCCGCGCAGGCCGCGCTGCGCAGCGCGGTGCTCAATGTGTTCGTCAACGCCGCCGCGATCGAGGACAAGTCCTTTGCGCAGCCGCGCATGGACGAGGCAGAGCGGCTGATGGCTGAGGGCGCGGCCATGGATGCCAAGGTGTTCGGATTCGTCAAGCAGACCATCCTCGGCAATTGAGCGGACCCCGACACGTGACCATGGACCCGCGCAGCCTCCTCATCGACTCTTACAAGGCCGCGGTCGCTGCGGTCGACCCGCTGGTCATCCTGCCGCAGCACCTGCCCAAGCCGCCCAAGGGCCGCACCCTGGTCATCGGCGCCGGCAAGGCCGCTGCGTCGATGGCCGCTGCCGTCGAGCGCCACTGGCCGGCCGACGCGCCGCTCGAAGGCGTGGTGATCACCCGCTACGAGCATGGCATGCCGACCACCCGCATCCGCGTGGTCGAGGCCGGCCACCCGGTACCGGACGAGAACGGCGAAGCCGCCGCGCGCGAGATCCTCGCTGCGGTGCAGACGCTGGGGCCAGACGACCTCTTGCTTGCGCTGGTCTCGGGCGGTGGCTCGAGCCTGCTGAGCCTGCCGGTCGAGGGCATCTCGATGGCCGAACTCAAGCAGGTCACCAAGGACCTGCTCAAGAGCGGCGCACCGATCCAGGACATGAACACCGTCCGCAAGCACCTCTCGCTCATCCAGGGCGGTCGCTTGACTGCCGCCTGCAAGGCGCAGGTCCTCGCATTGGTCATCTCCGACGTGACCGGCGACGAGGCGACCCACATCGCCTCCGGCCCCTGCGCGCCGGACCCGACCACCTATGCCGACGCGGTGGCCATCCTCAAGCGCTGGGAGGTCACGCCGCCAGCCAGCGTCGCCAAGGTGCTAGACGAAGGCGTTCGCGGCATCCGCGCCGAGACGCCCAAGCCCGGCGATGCCGTGTTCGCGCGCTGCGAGAACCGCGTCATCGGCACTGCCACCGGCATGCTCACCGCAGCTGCCGATTTCTTTGCCAGGCACGGCATCCAGAGCGCCATCCTGGGTGACTCGGTCACCGGCGAGGCGCGCGAAGTCGCCAAGGTCTACGGCGCGCTGGCCCGCGAGGTGCGTGCCCACCAGCGCCCGTTCACTGCGCCCATCGCCCTGATCTCGGGCGGCGAGTGCACCGTGACGGTCAAGGGCAACGGCCGTGGTGGCCGCTGCGCCGAGTTCCTGATGTCACTGTGCATCGACCTCGAGGGCACGCCGGACATGTACGCGCTGGCCGCTGACACCGACGGCATCGACGGCTCGGAGGACAACGCCGGCGCCTGGCTGGGCCCGGACAGTCTCGCCCGCGCCGCCGCCAAGGGCCTGCCCAAGGCGCTCTCGTTCCTCGAGAACAACGACGCCTACTCGTTCTTCGAGGCGCTCGGTGACCTCATCGTCACCGGGCCGACCCGCACCAACGTCAACGATTACCGCGTGATCCTCTTGACCCGCTGACGCGGCAGCGACACCAGACTCACACATAACGACTCAGGACTGAAGGAGAACCGGCATGGCCAGCGATATCGAGATTGCACAGAAAGCGACGATGAAGCGCATCACCGAGGTGGCTGCCAAGCTCGGCATCTCGGATGAGCACCTGGAGCCGTATGGCCACTACAAGGCCAAGGTCTCGCTCGACTACGTCGATTCGCTCAAGGACAAGCCCAACGGCAAGCTCATCCTCGTCACCGCCATCAGCCCGACGCCGGCGGGTGAGGGCAAGACCACCACGACCGTGGGCCTCGGCGATGCACTCAACCGCATCGGCAAGAAGACCGTGATCTGCCTGCGCGAGCCCTCGCTCGGGCCGGTGTTCGGCGTCAAGGGCGGCGCGGCGGGTGGCGGCTACGCCCAGATCGTGCCGATGGAGGACATCAACCTGCACTTCACCGGCGACTTCTCGGCCATCGCGCTTGCCAACAATCTGTTGTCGGCGATGATCGACAACCATATCAACCACGGCAACACGCTCGACATCGATCCGCGCCGCATCACCTGGAAGCGCGTCGTCGACATGAATGACCGCGCCCTGCGCGACATCGTCATCGGCATCGGTGGCACCGCCAACGGTTTCGTGCGGCAGGACGGTTTCGACATCGTTGTGGCATCGGAAGTGATGGCGATCTTCTGCCTGGCCACCAGTGTCAAGGACCTCAAGAACCGCCTTGGCGACATCGTCATCGGCTACACCCGCGACCAGAAGCCGGTCCACGCCCGCGACCTCAACGCCCACGGCGCCATGACCGTGCTGCTCAAGGATGCGCTCAAGCCCAACCTGGTGCAGACGCTCGAGAACAACCCGGCCTTCGTGCACGGCGGCCCCTTCGCCAACATCGCCCACGGCTGCAACTCGGTCATCGCCACCCAGAGTGCATTGAAGCTCGGCGAGTACGTGGTCACCGAGGCTGGCTTTGGTGCCGACCTCGGCGCCGAGAAGTTCCTCGACATCAAGTGCCGCAAGACCGGCCTGATGCCGTCGGCCTGCGTGGTGGTGGCCACCGTCCGCGCGCTCAAGTACCACGGCGGCAAGGACGTCAAGGCGCTCAACACCGAGGACCTCGACGCGCTGGGCAAGGGCCTCGTCAACCTCGAGCGCCACGTCCACAACGTCACCACCAACTACGGCCTGCCGTGCGTGGTGTCGATCAACCGCTTCACTTTCGACACCGAGGCAGAGATCGCCATGGTCACCGACCGCATGAAGGCGCTGGGTGCCAACGTGGTCTTGGCCGAGCACTGGGCCAAGGGCGGCGCCGGCGCCGAGGCGCTGGCGCACGAGGTGGTACGCCTGGCCGAGGGCAAGAGCGCGCCGACCTTCGTCTACGAAGACAGCGACAGCCTCTGGGACAAGATGAAGAAGCTCGCCACCAAGATCTACGGCGCTGCCGACATCAGCGCGCCGGCCAAGGTCAAGGCGCAGATCCAGGCTTGGCAGGATGCCGGCTACGGGGCCTACCCGATCTGCGTCGCCAAGACGCAGAGCTCGTTCAGTACTGATGCGTCTGTGCGTGGCGCTCCAAGCGGCCACATGGTCAATATCCGCGAGGTCCGCCTCGCAGCAGGCGCGCAGTTCATCGTCATGATCTGCGGCGACATCATGACCATGCCCGGGCTGCCCAAGGTCCCGAGCGCCGAGAAGATCGACATCGACGACGACGGCAAGGTGGTTGGTCTGTTCTGACCTGCCGCGCCGTCAGCAGTTGGCGAGACACACCCGGGTAGAAAGCGGGCGCAAAGACGCCCGACCACCGGCCGGCGGTTCTTTTTGAACCCACAGGTTTTTTGTTTGAAGGAGAGAAGCAAGTGGATATCCACGAGTATCAGGCCAAGGAGATCCTGGCCAAGTACGGCGTCGCCGTGCAACCGGGCCGTGTTGCCTACACCCCCGAGCAAGCCGCCTTTGCCGCTACAGAGCTTGGCGGTTGGCACTGGGCGGTCAAGGCGCAGATCCATTCCGGCGCGCGCGGCAAGGCCGGTGGCGTCAAGCTGTGCAAGACCTACCATGACGTGCAGGAAGCCGCCGCCGGCATGATCGGCAAGCGCCTGGTCACGCACCAGACCGGCCCCGAGGGCAAGCTCTGCGAGCGCGTCTACATCGAAGTCGCCGAGGCCTTCGAGAAGGAGCTCTACCTGGGCTTCGTGCTCGACCGCAAGGCCGAGCGCATCCGCGTCATCGCCTCGGCCGAAGGTGGCATGGAGATCGAGGAGCTGGCGCAGACCGCGCCCGAGAAGATCCTCCAGGTGATCGTCGAGCCGGCCGTCGGTCTGCAGGCCTTCCAGGCCCGCGAGATCGCATTCGGCATGGGTCTCAACATCAAGCAGGTGCAGCGTGCCGTCTCGATCATCATGGGGTGCTACCGCGCCTTCCGTGACAAGGACGCGACCATGCTCGAGATCAACCCGATGGTGGTCACCAAGGACGACCGCGTCATCGCGCTCGATGCCAAGATGAGCTTCGACGACAACGCGATGTTCCGTCTGCCGGACATCTCGGAGATGCGCGACCTCGCCCAGGAAGACCCGCGCGAGGCCGAGGCCAGCCAGCACAACCTGAACTATGTCGGCCTCGAAGGCGATATCGGTTGCATCATCAACGGCGCCGGTCTGGCCATGGCCACCATGGACACCATCAAGTACGCCGGCGGTGAGCCGGCCAACTTCCTCGACGTCGGCGGCGGCGCATCGCCTGAGCGCGTCGCGGTGGCGTTCAAGCTGGTGCTGTCGGATCCGAACGTGTCGGCCATCCTCGTCAACATCTTCGCCGGTATCAACCGCTGCGATTGGATCGCCGAGGGTGTAGTCGCCGCCGCCAAGGACCTGCGCGTGCCGCTGATCGTCCGCCTGGTCGGTACCAACTACATCGAGGGCCGCAAGATCATCGAGAACTCGGGCCTGCCGATCATCGGCGCCGAGACCCTGCTGGAAGCGTGCGAAAAGGCCGTGGCTGCGGCCAAGGAACACCGCGCCAAGCACGGCAAGTGATCACCGGACCAGAGAGGACACACACATGAGCATCCTGATTGATGAAAAGACCCCGGTGATCGTGCAGGGCTTCACCGGCGACAAGGCGACCTTCCACGCCAAGGAGATGATCGAGTACGGCACCAACGTGGTCGGCGGCGTGACGCCGGGCAAGGGTGACCAGAAGCACCTCGACAAGCCGGTGTTCAACACCGTCAAGGCGGCTGTGGACGCCACCGGCGCCCGCGCCAGCCTGGCCTTCGTGCCGCCACCGTTCGCTGCCGACGCGCTGATGGAAGCCGCTGACGCCGGCCTCGAGCTGGTGTGCATCATCACCGACG
>DALYGT010000100.1:0-5875 GCA_031971375.1 Burkholderiales bacterium
AGCCGCAGCGCCCCGGCCAGCGCGATCATCGCGCCGTTGTCGGTGCAGAACTGCAGCTCCGGGAAATGCAGCTCGATGGCCGCACGCGCGGCCTCGGCACCAAGCCGCTCCCGCAACCGCCGGTTGGCGCCGACGCCACCGGCCACCACCAGCCGCTGCGTGCCGGTGCGCCGCACAGCCGCCATCGACTTGGCGACCAGCACGTCGGCAACTGCAGCCTCGAACTCTGCCGCGAGGTCTGCACGCGCCTGCAGTGCCTCGGCGCCGTCACCCTTCGGCAGCTGCGCCAGCGTCGTCACGACGGCGGTCTTGAGCCCCGAGAAGCTCATGTCGAGGTCGCCGCTGTCGAGCATCGGCCGCGGCAGACGGAAGCGCCCGGGGTGCCCCCCGGCGGCGAGGCGTGCCAACGCAGGCCCACCCGGGTAGCCGAGCCCGAGCAGCTTGGCGGTCTTGTCGAAAGCCTCGCCGGCGGCATCGTCGAGCGACTCGCCGAGCAGCTCGTAGCGGCCCAGACCGGCGACGTTCATCAGCTGGCTGTGCCCGCCCGAGACCAGCAGCGCGACGAACGGGAACTGCGGCGGCTCAGCGCACAGCAGCGGCGACAGCAGATGCCCCTCGAGGTGGTGTACCGGCAACAAGGGTTTGTCGAGTGCCAGCGCCAGCCCCTGTGCAAAAGCCGCGCCGACCAGCAGCGCCCCCGCGAGACCCGGACCCTGGGTGTAGGCGATGGCGTCTACCGCCTCCAGCGCCACGCCCGCCTCTGCCAAAACCTTGCGGGTCAGCGGAACCACCCGACGGATGTGGTCACGCGAGGCCAGTTCCGGCACCACACCACCATATTCCGCGTGCATCGCCGCCTGCGTGTGCAGGGCGTGCGCAAGAAGTCCACGCCGCGTGTCATAGACCGCGACCCCGGTCTCGTCGCAGGAGCTCTCGATACCGAGCACGCAGACAGCGCGCGCTGCCACGACGCTGTCGTCTTGAGCCGCAACCGGATCCAAACAAGCACCCCGCAGAAAAGGGTTTTCAAGTCGTGCCCGGCGGGTATAATCACGGGCTTTTCACGAATCGCCGGCGGTTGCCGGCTCGAGACCGGAGTGTAAATGCCTAGCGTACGTGTTCGCGAGAACGAAGCCTTCGAAGTGGCGATGCGCCGCTTCAAGCGCACCATCGAAAAGACCGGCCTGCTCACCGAACTGCGCGCCCGCGAGTTCTACGAGAAGCCTACCGCAGAGCGCAAGCGCAAGCTGGCTGCTGCCGTGAAGCGCCACTACAAGCGCATCCGCAGCCAGATGCTGCCGAAAAAGCTCTACTGAGCGCGAGGGACCGTGTCCTCGGAGACACAGCCCCTCAAGGCGCAGATCGCCGATGACATGAAGTCGGCGATGCGCGCCAAGGATGCGCCGCGACTGGCGGCCATCCGCCTGCTGATGGCAGGCATCAAGCAGCGAGAGGTCGACGAGCGCATCGAACTCGATGACGCTGGCGTGATCGCCATCGTCGAGAAGCAGATCAAGCAGCGCCGCGACGCCATCGCGCAGTACGAAGCCGGCGGCCGCCCTGAACTCGCCGCTTCCGAGCGCTTCGAGATGCAGGTGCTCGAGGCCTACCTCCCCGCGCGACTCTCCGACGCCGAGATCGACGCCGTCGTTGCCTCGGCCGTAGCATCCACTGGCGTGACCGGTGTCAAAGACATGGGCAAGGTGATGGCGGCGGTCAAGCCGCAGCTCGCTGGCCGCGCCGACATGGCGGCGGTCTCCGCGCGCATCAAGGCAGCGCTCGGCTGAAGACGGCCCTCGCGGTCGGACACATATAATCGGGGCAACGGCTGCAGCGCCAGCCGACACCCGGTCGCGCGATGATCCCGCAGTCATTCATTGATGACCTGCTCGCCCGCCTCGACATCGTCGATGTGGTCGGCAAGCGCATCCAGCTCAAGCGCGCCGGCGCCAATCTGAGCGCCTGCTGCCCCTTCCACGACGAGCGCTCGCCGTCGTTCACGGTCAGCCCGACCAAGCAGTTCTATCACTGCCTCGCCGGGGAGACGCGCGTCATCACCCGTGACGGCGTCCGTCCCATCCGCGAACTGAGTGGCGCCACCCACACCATCCTCGATGGCAACGGAGAGTGGGTCGAGGCGCCGTTCCGCAGCTTCGGGGTGCAGCCGCTGCAGACTTTGACGCTCAGCCGCAATGGACTAACCAAGACCCTCCGCGCCACGTCCGAGCACCGCTGGTTCATCCGCGGCCGAAAAAGCGCGGTGACGACTGCCGAATTGCGGCCTGGCCATCGTCTGGAGGCGGTGCTGCCACAGCGCCCGCGCGACTGGCGGATGGACCCCGAAGGTATCCGTCACGGCATCGTGTTTGGAGACGGCAGCGTGCAGCGGGGCTATGGCCACGTCCATCTTCATGGCCGCAAGGACGCTGCGCTGGCTGCATTCTTCCCGGACCAGCAGGCCGTTGAAAAGACCCGCGAGGGCGATAAAACCTACTTGCGAATCTACGGCGGGAAAGCTTTCGTACATTTCAAGACAGTGCCCGCACAGGACGCGACAGACGCTTACCTGCTCGGATTCCTCGCCGGTTATTTTGCCGCCGACGGCCACGTCGCCAAGGACGGCACCGTGATGCTGAACAGCGCGGACCGCGCCCATTTGCAGTGGGTCCGCGATGCAGCGATGCGCCTCGGCATCGCCACGTACGGCATCACGACGGCCCACCGCAAGGGTTTTGCGGACCACGCGCGCCCCCTGCACCGGATCCACTTCGTCCCGTCGACGCTCACGCCCGACTTTTTCCTGCTCCCCGAAGCGCGGGACCGGTTTTCAAGGTCGGAAAAGGCCTTCGACCGCTTGCGCTGGACTGTGGTCTCGGTGACCTCGGCCACGGGAGCCGAAGAGGTCTTCTGCGCCGAGGTGCCCGGAACACACTCCTTCGTCCTTGAGGACAACCTCCTGACCGGCAACTGCTTCGGTTGCGGCGCCCACGGCACCGCCATCCGCTTCGTCATGGAGTACGAGAACCTCGGCTTCGTCGAGGCGGTGGAGAGCCTCGCCGGCAGCCTCGGCCTCGACGTCCCCAACGAGCGCGGCACCGGCCCGGCACCGGCGCGCAGCCGCTCGGAAGCGCTGCGCCCGCTGCTCGACGCCGCCGCCAATCTCTACCGGCAGCGGCTCAAAGACTCGCCGCGCGCCATCGACTACCTCAAGGGTCGCGGCCTCACCGGCGAGGTCGCCAAGCGCTTCGGGCTCGGCTACGCGCCAGAGGGCTGGGACTCGCTCAGTGCCATCTTTCCCGACTACCGCAGCAACGCCGACCTCGTCGAGGCCGGACTGGTGGTCGCCGGCGAGGCTGGCAAGCGCCACGACCGCTTCCGCGACCGCATCATGTTCCCGATCACCGACAGCGCCGGCCGCATGATCGGCTTCGGCGGGCGCGTCCTCGACCGTGGCGAGCCCAAGTACCTCAACAGCCCGGAGACGCCGCTCTTCAGCAAGGGCCGTGAGCTGTTCGGCCTGTGGCCGGCCAAGGATGCGATGAAGCGCGAGAACCGCGCCATCGTGGTCGAGGGCTACATGGACGTGGTCGCGCTGGCCCAGCACGGCGTCGGCAACGCGGTGGCGACGCTCGGCACCGCCACCACCCCCAACCACGTGCAAAAACTGCTGCGCATGGTCGACGAGATCGTCTATTGCTTCGACGGCGACGCCGCCGGCCGCCGCGCTGCGTGGCGCGCACTGGAGAACAGCCTCGGCGTGCTGCGCGACGACGCGCGCCTCAAGTTCCTTTTCCTGCCCGATGGCGAGGACCCCGATACCTTTGTCCGCGCGGTCGGTGCCGAGGGCTTCCGCGACGCGCTCGGCGGTGCGCTGTCGCTGGCCGACTTCATGGTGCGCGAACTCGCCGCGCAGGCCGAAGGCGACGCGGTCGAGGCCGCCGCACAGATCGTCCACCGCGCCGAACCGCTGCTGCGCCAGATCCAGGCGCCGGCACTCGCGCTGCTGCTGCGCAAGCGCATCGCTGCGGCGGCGGGGCTGTCCACCGGCGAAGTCGATGGCCTGGTCGGTCAGGTGGCACGCAACGAGCGCCCGCGTGCGCCGAGCATCAAGGCACGCCAGCCGGCCCATTCGCTGGCGGCGCTGCTGCTTTCCCGTGTGCTGCGTGCGCCGGCACTCTCGCGGCATCTTGAGCCGGCACGGATCGAGGCACTCGGCGACGAGCCGTCTGCACGCGCATTGCGCGCAGTCCTCGACATCTGTACCGCTCAGCCCGACATCTCCGTAGAAGGCCTTGCAGGCCACTTGCGCGACAGCCCGCACGCGCCAGCCTGCCGCGATGCGGCACGCCTGACGCGCGACCTGCCGGAGGACATCGATCTCGCGCAGGAGGTGATCGAACTGGCGCGCCGCCTGCCAGACGGACGCGCTGAGCCCGGCGCCATCGACATCACCACGCTCGACCCCGAAGCGCGCGCCGCCTGGCTCGCCGAACTGCGCCGTCGCAAGGGCGTCACCGATCGCCGCGACTGAAGCGGCCGCCAAAGACCTTGATATAATGATGGGTTAACCGCATCTGTAGGCCAGACATGAGCACGACCACACCGACTCCGCCGAATCTCCAGACCCCCGAGCAGGACCTGGACGATCGCCGTCTGCGCCTCAAAAGCCTGATCGTCCTCGGCAAGGAGCGCGGCTTCCTGACCTACGCCGAGATCAACGACCACTTGCCCGAGAACATGCTCGACGCCGAGCAGCTCGAGGGCGTGGTCAGCATGATCAACGACATGGGCATTCAGGTCTTCGACGAGGCTCCGGCCGCCGACGAGGTGATGAGCCCTGACTCGCCTGCGCCCGTGGCGGACGAAGACGCCATCGAAGAAGCGGAGGCCGCACTGGCCGCGGCCGACAGCGAATTCGGCCGGACCACCGACCCGGTACGCATGTACATGCGTGAGATGGGCACCGTCGACCTGCTCACCCGCGAGGGCGAGATCGAGATCGCCAAGCGCATCGAGGAAGGCCTCAAGCACATGATCCAGGCCATCTCGGCCTGCCCCAACACGATCGCTGACATCCTCGCTCTGGTCGAAAAGGTCGAGACCGAGGAGATGCGCATCGACGAGTTGGTCGACGGCATGGTCGATGAGAACGGTGCCGACCAGGCCCCGCCGCCGGTCGAAGCCGCCGAGGCCGCCGAAGACGAGCTCGAGGCCGACGCCGCCGAGGACGAAGAGGGGGAAGATGGTGGCGATGGTGGCGCGTTGGCCGCTGCTGCGCTGGCACAGCTGCGCGCCGAAGCACTCGAGCGCTTCGCCACCATCCGAGAGCTCTACGCCAAGATGGACAAGACGCTGTCCAAGAAGGACGGCCACACCACCAAAGTGTTCCGCCAGACGCAGCAGGCCATCTCGGCTGAACTGCAGCACTTCCGCTTCTCTGCCAAGCAGATCGAGGCGCTGTGCGACAAGCTGCGCGGCACCGTGGAAGAGGTGCGCAAGCGCGAGCGCGAGATCCAGCAGCTGTGCATCGAGCGGGCGCGCATGCCACGAGCGCATTTTGTGGCGCGCTTCACCGGCAACGAGGGCAACGAAGCTTGGGTCGACGAGCAGATCGCGGCTGGCGAGACCTGGTCCGCCGCGCTGCAGAAGCACCGCCCCGCCCTGATCGAGGCGCAGAAGCGTCTGGCCGCCATCCAGGCCGAGGTGCGCATCCCGCTCTAGGAACTCAAAGAGATCAACCGCCAGATGACCACTGGCGAGAGCAAGGCGCGCCGCGCCAAGCGCGAGATGACCGAGGCCAACCTGCGTCTGGTGATCTCGATCGCCAAGAAGTACACCAACCGCGGCCTGCAGTTCCTCGACCTGATCCAGGAAG
>DALYGT010000101.1:0-5812 GCA_031971375.1 Burkholderiales bacterium
GGCGAAGCAGTTCATCATCATCTCAGGATAGCCCGCCACGCCCCTCGTTGCCCGACCCGGCATCGGTCTCTTCGAGGCCGTCACGAGCCGCCTGCTCCGCCGCGCGTGCTGTCTTCTCGCGCTCGCGCCTCAGGTCGCGGAACTGCCACCACGCAAAAGCCAGCACCCCGCCAAACGTGAGGACACCCTCGACCAGGATAAGCGGCAAATGTTGGTCCATGGGGTGACTGGAAGCGCCCGATTCAGGCGCCAACACGTTCCATCAGGTGATCGAAGATACCGTCAAGCGGCAACACAGTGTCTATGGCACCCGCGTTGATCGCCTCCCGGGGCATACCGAATACGACGCAACTCTGCTCGTCCTGAGCGATGTTGTAGGCGCCGGCCCGCTTCATCTCGGCCATGCCGCTGGCGCCGTCACGGCCCATGCCGGTAAGGATGACGCCGACCGCATGGCGCCCGACCTGCGAGGCGACCGAGCCGAACAGCACGTCGACCGACGGTTTGTGCCGACTCACCGGTTCCGCGTCGGACAGCTGACAGGTGTAGCCGCTGGCGCGCTTCTTCACCAACAGATGCCGATTGCCCGGCGCAATGAACGCGACGCCGGGCTGCAGCCGGTCATCGTGCTGCGCCTCACGCACCGTGATGCGGCACTCGCGGTTCAGCCGCGCAGCGAACATGCGCGTGAAACCCTCGGGCATGTGCTGAGTGATGAGGATCGGTGGGCAATCGGGGGGCATCCGCACAAGGATGTCCTTGATCGCCTCTGTGCCACCGGTCGATGCGCCGATGGCGATGAGCTGGTCGGGGTGAGGCGGACGTCGCATCTGTGCCGGCAGAGCGGCCGGCGGCGCGTGCACGCGTCGGTTGGGCATGCGCGCGTTGGCGGCGACGCGCAACTTCTGCGCGATCTCGCTGGCGTAGGCCCCGATCGAATGGGCGACGTCGGCCTTGGGCTTGGCGACAAAATCGATGGCCCCAAGCTCGAGCGCGCGCAAAGCCGCCTCCGAGCCGCGCTCGGTGAGGGTCGAGATCATCACCACCGGCGTCGGCCGCAGACGCATCAGCTTTTCGAGGAAATCGAGGCCATCCATGCGTGGCATCTCGACATCGAGCGTGATGACATCGGGGTCATGGACGCGGATCGCCTCGCGCGCCGCATAAGGGTCAGCCGCAACCGCGACCACCTTCATGTCTGGCTCGGCGTTGATGATCTCGCTGAGCACCGCGCGCACCACCGCTGAGTCATCGACGATGATGACCTTGATCGGACGCTCTGCGCTGAATCTGTTCATGTGATTCGCGGACACTCCGGGGCTCATACAGTCTCTGGCTTGGTGAGGTGAGCGCGAACGCTCAGAACAACTCGACATCTCCGCCGGTCGGACGGCGACGGATGCGTCGCGCATGTTCGGCTTCAAGTCGGGCGATGCTGCCGACGTCGGCGACCGGCAGCGGCTTGACCCAAGCTTTCCCATTCACTGGGAAGAAACATACCTTGAGTGCATCGCCTCCCGCCAGTTTCTGCCCCACCACCTCGATCGCCTCTTTGCGCAGGAACTCTCGAACAAAGTCGGCGTTGCGGGAACCGACATTCGACACGCTCGTACCCGGGAGCACGTGGGCACCGCCGAACACCCTTGCTTTGAGGCGTTTCCGCACCGCCCCCGCGGCGTAGAGATGATTGAGCAGCAATTCCATCGCAAACACGCCATAGCGTGCCGAGGTCGAGATCACCCCGGCCACCCGCTCCCCCAGAGCATCCGGCAGCATGAAGTGGTTCATGCCACCGACGCCTGCCACCGGGTCGTGGATGCAGGCCGCCACACAAGACCCCAAGGTGGTCGTCAGCGCGATGTCTTCGCCGGTGACGTAGAACTCGCCGGGGAGCACCTTGATGGCCATGGTATCGAAAGCGCGCTCCCGGTAGCGCAGGCTCGCGCGTTGCTCGTCGGACATCGTGCCTATCTGCCGACCAGCGAATAGATGGTCTGTCCTTGAAGACGATAAACATCGCTCACGTGGAACAGGCTCTCGGAATGCCCGATGAAAAACAGGCCATCGGGCTTGAGCAGCGGCGCGAAACGGCGCACCACCTGCGCCTGCGTAGCCCTGTCGAAGTAGATCAGCACATTGCGGCAAAAGATCGCATCGAACGGGCCACGAACCGGCAACTGTTCATCGAGCAGGTTGACCTGCGCGAACTCGATCATGCGCTGCAACTCGGGCCGCACCCGCACATTGCCGGAATGATCGCCCTTGCCACGCAGGAAGTGCCGGCGCAGCAGGTCCGGCTCCAGCCGCTCGACCCGATCCATCGGGTACACGCCGGCGGCCGCCATATCCAACACAGACGTATCAAGGTCAGACGCGACGATGCGCACCTTGGAGGCTTGGGGCCCCAGCGTATCCGCTACAGTCATCGCGATCGAGTAGGGTTCTTCGCCGGTCGACGCGGCCGCACACCAGATCGCCAGCGATTGGCTGGTGCTGCGCTGACGGAGCAAATCGGCCAACACCGGGAAGTGATGGCCCTCGCGGAAGAACGATGTGGTGTTGGTGGTCAGCGAATTGATGAAATGCTGCCACTCGGGGTTGTAGGCATCGCGCTCCAGTTGCTCGAGATAGGCGTCGAACCGGTTGAGCCCGAGCACCCGCAAGCGACGCGACAGGCGGTTGTAGACCATGTCCCGTTTGGAGGCTGCCAATGCGATCCCGGCGCGCTTGTAGATCAGGCGCGCGATGCGGTCGAAGTCGGCGGGGGTATACGTGAAATCCCGCCGCATCGGCTGGATGGTCTCCAGCAGACCGGCGGTGGTCGGCGTCTTGTCCATCATCAACCGGTGCACCCGCGGCGCGCCAACACCGGGATCAGAACTCCTCCCAGTCGGAATCGGTCGGCGCACCCATGGCAACGGCCACCTGTGAGGATGCGACCGACCTCGACGGCGCTCGCGTCGCCCTAGGCTTGGGCTGCGATTGCAGCGTGGGCGCTGCAACAACCGGAGCGTTGCCCGAAGCGGTCATTGTGGCGGGGACCTTGAAGCGGCTCACCGCCGCGTACAGCGACTCCGCCTGCCCCTGCAGGGACTCGGCCGCTGCCGCAGCCTCCTCGACCAGTGCCGCGTTCTGCTGGGTGGCGTCGTCCATCTGCGCGACCGCCTCGCTGACCTGCTGGATGCCCGAACTCTGTTCGGCCGAAGCCGTGGCGATCTCGGCCATCAGTTCCGTCACATGACGAACGGATTCCTCGATCTCGCGCATCGTCGCACCCGCTTGATCGACCAGTCTCGAACCGACCGCGACCTTGTCCGAGGAATCGGAGATCAGCACCTTGATCTCCTTGGCGGCGCCGGCCGAACGTTGCGCCAGCGCGCGGACCTCGGCTGCGACCACAGCGAAGCCGCGACCCTGCTCGCCGGCGCGCGCAGCCTCGACCGCGGCGTTAAGCGCGAGGATATTGGTCTGGAAGGCGATGCCATCGATCACCGAGATGATCTCGGCGATCTTGGACGACGCCCCGCTGATGCCCTGCATCGTCTCCACCACTTCCTGCATCACCGCACCACCGCGATCCGCGATCTGTGAGGCACCCACGGCCAGCTCGCTGGCCTGCCGCGCGGCTTCGGAGTTCTGGCGCACCGCACTGTTGAGCTCTTCCATGCTCGCAGCGGTCTCCTCCAAGCTCGAGGCCTGCTCCTCGGTGCGTGCGCTGAGGTCGGTGTTGCCCGCAGCGATCTCGCGGGTGGCGGTGCTGATGGTCTCGGAGGCTTCCTTGACCTGTGCGACGACCTTGGCCATGGCCTCAAGGATGTTGTTGACGCCGCCGCAGAGCTCGCCGTGCATGCCATCCTTGTCGGACATGCCGATGCGCCACGTCAGGTCATCGGCAGCGGCCTTGGTCACCGCCTCACCAACCTCTTCGGCGACCTTGCGATCACGTTCCCCAGCCTCCCTCACCTGCACCAGCCGCGCTTCGTCCTCACGCTTGCGCTCGCGCAACGCCGCCTGCATCTCCTGCAGGCGCTGCAGCAACTGGCCGGCCTCGTCCTCGGCAGCGTCCTCGATGGCGTAATCCAGGTCACCGGCACTCACCGCTTGGGCAGCAGCCACTGCGCGGTCGAGCGGACGCGTCACCGAACGGGTGATGGCCAGCCCCAGCGCGATGGCGCCCAAACCCAGCCCGGCGAGGGTGAGGAGGATCTCCCACAACTCCTGCCGGGTGTTCTGCTCCCGGTCCTCGATCAAGCTGCGCAGGGTCCGGGCGATCTCATCGACCGACTCGTATTCGGCGCTGACCGCCTCGCCACCCATCGCCACCGGGTCCTCATTGCCAGCCTTGCCCTCCAGATAGCGAGCACTCGCTGCCGCAGTGAACGCGCGGGCGTCGTCCTTGACCGAGAGCACCAGTTGCGGCTTGAGCGCAGGGTTGATGGTCAGCGCCTTCGAAACCTGCGCGGCACGGCGCGTCTCAAGGTAACGGGCGCGCTCGACGATCACCCCGAGCAATGCACGATCGGCATCCGACTTCTCGCGGCTCGACTCGATCACCGTGCAACGGATGCGCAGTCGCTCGAGCGCCTCAGCCAGACGCGGGGCGTGGTCGGTCAGCGCGGTCACCAGATAGTAGGACTCGGCCACCGGATCAAGCGACAGCGAAGACTCGTCGGCGACGTGCTCGAGCACCACACTGACCCTTGCGATGAGTTCGCGGTGGGCGGTACGGGCGTCTTCCGGCTTGATCTCGCCCGCCTTGACCTTGGCTGAGAGGTCGCCCCAGTCCGCGGCAACCTCCTCCACGGCTTTGACCGATTCGGCGTAGGCCGAGGTCGCGAGATTCGTCTTGAGCAAGCCGATCGCCTTCTCGACATCCGCTGCCGGCGATGCCGCCCTGGCGGCTGGCGCCTCGCCCGCGCGGAAACTCGAGTCGACCGCCTCGCGGTGCTTCTGCACCCGCTTCTGCAGATCGATCACGGCAAGCACAGGCTCGATGCCCGCCAGTTCGGCCGTGGCGATATCAAGTTCGCCCTGCTTGATGATGACCAGTTTGATCAGCGGGACCAGACACATCACCGTAGCGATGACGCCCAGCAACACGAAGCGTTGCCAGAGGCGGGTTCGGCGCAGGAGGTTCATCGTTTTTCCTTGCTCTTCTGGTGGGCAGGCTCGGGGCGTGGGGGACCGGGTCAGAACTCTTCCCAATCGGATTCAGCGGGCGAGGCGACCGTGGCCACCAACCGGTCGGTCGGTCTCATCGGGCGCGGAGCGGCTTGTGGCGATGGCGATGCGGTGGGCGGTGTCCGCCGTGCTGCGGGGGGTGCGGACGCAGGCCCTTCGCCCGCCATCCCGCTGCTGAAGCGGCTGACCGTCATGTACAGCGACTCGGCCTGGCTCTGCAGCGACTCCGCGGCGGCAGCAGCCTCTTCGACCAGCGCAGCATTCTGCTGCGTCACGTCGTCCATCTGCGCAAGCGCCTCGCTGACATGCTGAATGCCTTCCGCCTGCTCGGCAGCTGCCGCGGCGATCTCGCTCATCAGTTCGTTCACGCCACGCACCGACGAGACGATGTCCTCCATCGTCGCGCCGGCGTTCTGCACCAACACCGAACCTGTCTCGACCTTGTCGACAGCATCCGAGATGAGCGTCTTGATCTCCTTGGCCGCCGATGCGGAGCGCTGCGCCAAGCTGCGCACCTCGCTGGCCACCACCGCAAAGCCACGGCCCTGCTCGCCGGCACGAGCTGCCTCGACCGCCGCGTTGAGCGCGAGGATATTGGTCTGGAAGGCGATGCCGTCGATCACCGAGATGA
>DALYGT010000102.1:0-5789 GCA_031971375.1 Burkholderiales bacterium
ACGCCACGGTGCTGGTCAACGGCGAGAGCGGCGTCGGCAAGGAGGTGCTGGCGCGCTTCATCCACGCCCGATCGTCACGCGCTGGCAAGCCCTTTGTCGCCATCAACTGCGCCGCCATCCCCGACAACCTGCTCGAGAGCACCCTGTTCGGTCACGAGAAGGGTGCCTTTACCGGCGCTACCAGCGCGCACGCCGGCAAGTTCGAACAGGCGCACGGTGGGACCCTGCTGCTGGACGAGGTTTCGGAGCTGCCGCTGATGCTGCAAGCCAAGTTGTTGCGCGCGCTGCAGGAGCGTGAGGTGGAGCGCGTCGGCGGCAGCCGGCCGGTCACGGTCGATATCCGCGTGGTCGCCACCAGCAACCGCGACATGGCGGCGCAGGTTGCCGCCGGCGATTTTCGCGAGGACTTGTTCTATCGGCTCAATGTGTTCCCGCTCACGGTGCCGCCGCTGCGCGAGCGGCAGCAGGACATCCTGGCATTGGCCACCGAGTTTCTGCGCCGCCACGACGCCCGCGCGGCGCTCGCGCCCTGTGCCCGCGCCGCCCTTTTGGCGCACAGCTGGCCCGGCAATGTGCGCGAACTGGCCAACGTCATGCAACGCGCGGCGATCCTGGCGCCGGGCCCCGAGGTGCGCGCGGAACACCTCATGCTGCCGGGCGCTGCCGCCGCAACCGTGGATGTCGCGGTCGCGACCGTCACGCCGCCCTCGGCGCTTGCCGCGCCGCCTCAAGGCCCGGTCAGCCCGCCGCCCACCGATCTTCGTACGCTTGAGCGACAGGCTGTGCTGGACGCGCTCGCCGCCACCGCCGGCAACCGCAAGCTCGCTGCCGAGCGCCTCGCCATGCCCGAGCGGACCCTGCGCCACAAGCTCGCACGCTGGCGCGAGGAGGGTTTGGTCGGCGACGATATCTGAGCCGCTGCGCTCGGCGACTGGTCGGCCGGTGTGGTCAGTTCGGCTGGACGCGTCTCCGGTCTGACTTTGGTTCGTCTCAGGGCTTATACTCGGGCGGGGGGATAGGCCGATGAACACCAGCAACGGCATCGAAAGCATGCTCGCAAACATGCGGGCGACAGCAGCGCAGATTCAGCCGCGTCAGCCGGCGGTATCGTCGTCTCCCCCCGGCGCGGGTTTTGCCGGGGCCCTCGACCAGGCCCTGCGCGATGTCAGCGCCCAGCAGGCGCGCGGTGACGACCTCAGGCGCCGCCTCGACACCGACCCCAACGTCGCCTTGCAGGACGTGGTCGTTGAACTGTCCAAGGCGAGCCTGTCGTTCCAGATGATGGTGCAGGTGCGCGAGCGTCTGGTGTCGGCCTACCGCGAAGTCATGAACATGCAGGTCTAGTGGCCGCATGGCAGAAGAGGCTCAGAAGCTCCCTTTCTCGCCGGCTGCGCTGATCGAGGGGTTCAACCGGCTCGACAACACCCGCAAGGTCTGGTTGATGGTCGCCCTTGCGGCGGCGGTCGCCATCGTGGTGGGTGCTTACATCTGGGCGCGTACCCCCAACTATCGCGTGCTGTTCGCCAATGTCGATGGCCGCGACGGCGGCGCCATCCTCGCCCAGCTGTCGCAGATGAATGTGCCTTACCGCATGGGTGAGGGCGGCAACTCGATCCTCGTGCCCGAGGAGTCGGTCTACGACACGCGGCTAAAGCTCGCCGCACAAGGCCTCCCGCGTGGCGGCTCGACCGGCTTCGAGCTGCTCGACAACCCGCGCATGGGCATCAGCCAGTTCGCCGAGCAGGTCAACTACCAGCGCGCGCTCGAGGGCGAGCTCGCTCGCACCGTCGAGTCGATCGGCGCGGTGCGCGGTGCGCGGGTCCACCTTGCCATTCCGCGGCCGAGTGTGTTCGTGCGCGAGGCGCAGCAACCGAGCGCCTCGGTGCTCATCGAACTCGAGCGCGGCAGAGTGCTGGACGCCGAGCAGGTGGCGGGCATCGTCCATCTCGTGTCGAGCAGCGTCGCCGGTCTCAACCCCAAGCAGGTGACGGTGGTCGATCAGTCCGGCAACGTTCTCTCGACACGCAACGATGGCTCTGCCACGCTCGGGCTCGATGCCAGCCAGATCGGCTACCGCAAGGAGATCGAGCGCGACATCGCCGCGCGCATCGAGGCCATCCTGGTGCCGGTGGTCGGCACCGGCAATGTGCGCGCCCAGGTCGCTGCCGATGTCGACTTCTCGCAGGTCGAGCAGACCTCCGAGACCTTCCGGCCGAATGCGCGTCCGGACGACACCGCCGTGCGCAGCCGACAGGAGAGCGAGTCGCAGAGCAGCGGCGCGTCTGCGGGTGGCGTGCCCGGGGCATTGTCCAACCAGCCGCCGGGTGCCGCTGCTGCGCCGATCAACCCGCCGGCTCAGCCTGCCGCAGCTGCCGCTGCTGCGCCGGCCGCGCCAGCTGCTGGCGCCCCGGCTGCCACCGCTGCCTCGGCCGCCGAGCAAGTGGTGTCGCGGCAGCGCGAGTCGACTGTCAACTTCGAACTCGACAAGACCATCCGCTACACCAAGGGTCAGGTGGGCAGCATCCGCCGGGTCTCGGCAGCGGTCGTCGTGAATTTCCGCAGGGTCGAGGGCAAATCGGGTGAGGCAGCGAGCTTCAAGGCGCTCTCGCCGAAAGAGGTCGAGCAGATCACCAACCTGTCACGCGAAGCCATGGGCTTCTCGAAGGAGCGTGGCGACACGCTGAATGTCGTTAATGCGGCCTTCACCGGCCCTGCCGAGATCCCGCCGCCCAAGCCGCTCTGGGAGGACCCGGAGGCCATGTTGGCGCTGCTCGGGCGCAACCTCGGCAGCATCGGCATCGCGGTGCTCATCGCTTATCTGGTCTTTGGTGTCCTGCGGCCGGCGATCCGGCAGCTGAGTACTCCGCCGGAGCAGGAACTCGAAGTGGCTGGCGTGACTGTCCCTGAGGGCGCGAAGGTCGTGGTCGGTGAAGACGGTCGGGTCATCATCGTCGGGCCGGACGGCGAGACGCTGGCGACGCCGGGGGTCGCAGAGCCGGGAGACGACCTTGAGGAAGCGAGTAGAGTGGCGCTGAGCGAAGAAGCAAGGGCGCAGGCGGAGGCCGAGGCGCGCTACAACGACGACATCGAGATCGCGAAACTGATCGCGCGCAAGGACCCCCGCTTGTTCGCCGAGGTCTTGAGAAGCTGGATGAATGCGGGATGAGAGATGGCTGAAGAGGATATTCCTGGCAAAAAAGCGGCGATCCTGCTGTCCAGCGTCGGTGAGGAGCTGGCGGCCCAGGTTCTGCAGCACATGATGCCGCGCGAGGTGCAAAGGGTCGGGACCAATATCGCGATCCTTGGCACGACTTCGCCTGACGAGCTGCACGAGGTGGTCGATGAACTCAAGCTCGCGGTGCGTGGCAAGGTCTCGCTCAACGATTCCCAGGACGAGTATCTGCGCAACGTGCTGCGTCGGGCGCTTGGCGACGAGCGCGCCGGCACCATCCTCGACCGCATCCTGGTCGGCGCTGACCAGAGCGGCATCGATGCGCTCAAATGGATGGACCCGCCGAGCATCGCCGAACTGATCAAGAATGAGCATCCGCAGATCGTCGCGGTGATCCTGGCGCACCTTGAGTACGATCAGGCCGCTGACGTGCTCAAGCTCTTCCCGGAGAGGCTGCGTAACGACGCCATGCTCCGCATCGCCACGCTCGAGGGCGTCCAGCCGAACGCCTTGCGCGAACTCAACGAGTCCTTGGCGAGGATCCTCTCGGGTGCGGACCGCATGCTCAAGAGCAGTCTGGGCGGGGTCAAGACTGCGGCCGAGATCATGAACTTCATGGGGTCGCTGGAGGCGCCGACGATGGACAGCATGCGCGAGGTCGATTTCGATCTGGCGCAGTCGGTCCAGGATCAGATGTTCTTGTTCGAGAACCTGCTCGAACTCGACGACCGCTCGATCCAGGCCTTGCTTCGCGAGGTGCAGTCGGATTCGCTCATCCTCGCGCTCAAAGGCACCAGCGAGCCGCTCAAGGCCAAGATCTTCCGCAACATGTCGGCGCGCGCCGCCGAGATGCTCCGGGAAGACCTCGAAGCGCGTGGCCCGGTCAAGCTGTCCGAGGTCGAGGCCGAGCAGAAGGAGATCCTCAAGACCGTGCGCGCCCTCGTCGACGACGGCACCATCGTGCTGGCGGGCAAGGGTGAAGAGGGCCTCGTGCAGTGAGCGACGAGCAGTTCCGGCCCCTCATCTTCCCGGCCTCGCCGGGTCCCGCCAAGGTCGTGCCGCGTGAGCAGCTCACCGCCTACGACCGGTGGGAACTGCCCGTGCTCGAAGAACGCCTGCAGCAGGCGGCGGAGCAATTGGCCGGCTCGAAGCCGGCTGGTGATGCCGAGCCGCTGCCTACCGCGGGTGATCTGCATGCCTTGCAGGAACGCGCCTGGAACGAGGGTTGGCAGGCCGGTCTCGAGGAAGGCCGGGCGGCGGTCAACGCACGCCTCGCTATGCTGAACCGCGCCATCGAGCAGGCGAGTGGCCTGCTTGCCGAGGCCGAGACGACGCTGGCCCCGCGCTTGCTCCATCTCGTTGTTGCGATGACGCGCGAGGTCATCCGCGCCGAACTGCGCCTGCAGCCGGAGTCGCTGCTGGTGGTGCTGCGCGAGGCGCTGGCGGTGATGCCGAGTGGCACCCAGTCGCCCAATATCCACCTCCACCCCGACGACGTCGCCTGGTTGCGCGAGCACCCCGGTGTCGATCGCGCCTGGCAGTTGATCGCCGACAGTGGTGTGGGCCCCGGCTCGTGCCGCATCGAGATGGGCGACAGCCTGGTCGAGTCTGAGTTGGCGGACCGTTGGGCCAAGGTGCTGCAATCCATCGGACGTACCGATGCCTGGCAGGATGCGTCCGAGCGCGGTTCGTGATGCTGGAGCGTACGCAACGGCTGCTCGATGACTGCGTCGAGGCGGTCCGTGGGGTGCAGGGCCCGGTCTGCGCCGGTCGGCTTGCCCGAGTCGCCGGTCTGGTGCTCGAGACCGTCGGTCTTCGCGTACCGGTCGGCTCCATGTGCCTGATCGAGATCGGTCGCAACCACCGCATCGAGGCCGAGGTGGTGGGTTTCGTCGGCGATCGCCAGTTCCTCATGGCAGGGGCGGAGGTGAGTGGGCTCGAGCCCGGCGCCCGGGTCTATCCGGTGGAGGGTCAGATGGCCCAGCCGCCCCGGTTCGGTCACGCTTGGCAGCCGCGTCGCCGTTCGCTTGACCGGGTCCGTCAGGTCGGTGTCGGCGATGCGCTCCTCGGCCGCGTCATCGGCGGCCATGGCGAGGCGTTGGACAACGGTGCGCCGCTCGACGGTCTGCAGCAAGTGCCGCTGCAGGGACGGCCGGTCAACCCGCTCGACCGCGATCCGATCGATCGCACGCTCGATGTTGGTGTGCGCTCGATCAATGCACTGCTGACCATCGGCCGTGGTCAGCGCATCGGCCTTTTTGCCGGCAGCGGCGTCGGCAAGAGCGTCACGCTCGGCATGATGGCGCGCTACACCGATGCCGATGTGGTGGTGGTCGGGCTGATCGGTGAGCGCGGCCGCGAGGTCAAGGATTTCATCGACAACATCCTTGGCGCAGAGGGCCGCCGCCGTGCGGTGGTGGTCGCAGCGCCGGCCGACGTCAGTCCGCTGCTGCGCATGCATGGCGCCGCCTATGCCCACACGGTCGCCGAGTATTTTCGTGATCAGGGCCGGCACGTGCTGTTGATCATGGATTCTTTGACCCGCTACGCGCAGGCGCAGCGGGAGATCGCGTTGGCGATCGGCGAGCCCCCGGCGACGCGGGGCTACCCGCCGTCG
>DALYGT010000103.1:0-5741 GCA_031971375.1 Burkholderiales bacterium
CCTGACATCACCTCGCTGGTGGTTGGAAAGTCCGACCGCGGTCAGTTGCTCACAGTGGTGGGCCAACAAGGCGACTGGTTCAAGGTGCGTATCAAGAACGAGCCCGAGGCTTTCGCTTGGGTGCTGCGCCAGCCGGCCGAGTACGGCGAGTACAACCTCGATATCGTGTACATGATGGGCGACACCAGTTTCGCCCGCGAGGCGATCGGCGCATCCACCGATCTGGTTGACGGGCTTGACGCTGCCCGGCCTGGTGGTGAGCCGCAGAAGCTGGTGACCTTGCCGCCGGTCGATCCGGATCAGTTGCCGCCGCCTCAGGCAAATCTGCCGCGCGAATCGGTGCCCATCCCCGATCGCTGGCGGTTGATGCAGGCGCTCGGCTTCAAGTTCCCTTGGTACGACCCCTACAACCAGAACATCCTCAAGGGCGACATCCCGGTCAAGGAACTGGGCAAAGATTGGTTCTTCACCTTCACCGGCATCTCCGACTCGCTGCTGGAGTTCCGATCCACACCTTTGCCGGTGTCGCAGCAGATCGGATTCCGGTCGGGCGCCAACAACATCTATGGCGGTTACGACCAGCGTGTCTTTGGCCAGAACCTGATCATGAGTTTTGGCCTGGTCAAGGGCAACACGACCTACCGTCCGCCCGATCTCGAGTTTCGTCTTGTGCCGGTGGTCAACTATGTCAATGCGCGCGTCGATGAGGCGGGCGTTCTGCGCATCAACCCGCAGACGGGTTATGAGCGCGCGACCTCGTTCGTCGGCATACAGGAAGCCTTTGTCGACTATCACCTGCGCAACGTCTCCGACCGATACGACTTTGATTCGTTGCGCGTCGGCATCCAGCCGTTCACCAGTGACTTCCGCGGCTTTCTGTTCCAGGACACGCAGTTTGGCGTGCGCCTGTTCGGCAATCGCCACAACAACATCTATCAATACAACGTTGCGTGGTTCAGGCGCCTCGAGAAGGACATCAACAGTGGTCTGAACGACATTGGCAAGCCGCTGCGCGATGACGACATCTTTGCCGCCAACCTCTACCGTCAGGACTTCCCCTTTACCGGGATGACCTCTCAGGGCACGGTGATCTACAACCGCAACCGCGAGAACCGTTTCTTTTACGACCGCAATGGGTTCATCCAGCGGCCGGCCCTGCTCGGCGAGGCGCGTCCGCGTGAGTATGACGTCGTGTACTTGGGTGCGACCTTTGATGGCCACTTCGGGATGATCCGGCCGGACTGGCGGCTCAACCTCAGCAGCTCGACCTATGTCGCCCTCGGGGAAGATCGAAACAGTCCGATCTCGGAGCGCAAGAGCGATATCCGCGCTTTCTTCCATGCCACCGAGTTGTCGCGCGATTTCAGCTGGATTCGGCTTCGCGGCAGTTTCCTGTACGCGAGTGGTGACAAGAACCCCTACGACGGCACTGACACAGGCTTTGACGCCATCTTCGAGAACCCACAGTTCGCCGGGGCCGACACCGCATATTTCATCCGGCAGGGCATTCCGCTCATCGGCGGTGGCGGTGTCGCGTTCTCCGGCCGCAACGGTATCCTGCCCTCGCTGCGCTCGAGCAAGGAGCAGGGGCAGTCGAACTTCGTCAACCCGGGCCTGATCCTGCTCGGTGTGGGTGCCGACTTCGACGTCAAACCCGAACTGCGCATGACCGCCAACGTGTCACAACTCTGGTTCGACGAGACAGCGGTCCTTGGTGCGCTGCGCAACGAGCGCAACCCGGCGCGTGAACTCGGTACTGACTTCGCCGTGGGCGCCCAGTGGAGGCCGTTCTATAACCAGAACGTGATCATCAACGCGTCGTTCTCGATGCTCAAGCTGGGCGAGGGCCTGAAAGACCTCTACGGTGACCGCAAAGAGCCGCTCTACTCCGGCTTCATCAATGCCATCCTGACCTACTGAGCCGTAAATGCGACCGCATCTCCCCGACCTCTCCGTCCCAAGACTCCGCCGACTGATGGCAGGGTCGGCCTTGGGACGTGTGCTGGCCTGTGTCGCGCTGGCGCTGCCGGTCGCGGTGGGGGTGGCCGTGTTCGACAGCGCCTCCGCATCCGAGCGCAAGCTCACCGAGCGCCACTACACCATGGCGCCAGCCGCACCCAAGGCGCAGACCTGGGCCGAGGCGCGCGCCAAGTCCGACGGTTGCATGACCTGCCACACCGAGACCGACCAGCACACCATGCACGCCAACCCCGGCGTGGTGCTCGGCTGTACCGACTGCCACGGTGGCGACAACAGCATCCGCCGCGCCGAGAAGGGGCCCGAGGCCGAGCGCAAGCACCCCGCCTACGAGCGGGCGATGGAACTCGCGCACATCCTGCCGCGCGACGAGCACCTCTGGCAGGGCTCGCGTAATCCGGAAGGGACCTACGCGCGGCTCAACAAGGAGCACCCCGCCTTCGTCCGCTTCATCAACCCTGGCGATCTGCGCGTCGCGCGCGAGGCCTGCGGTGCCTGCCACCTGCCGATCATCCAGGCGCAGGAGCGCAGCCTGATGAGCACCTCATCGATGCTCTGGGGTGGTGCTGCCTACAACAACGGCATCCTGCCCTTCAAGCGCTACATGCTGGGCGAGGCCTACACGCAGGACGGCACCCCGGCGGCCATCGTCAACCCGGTCAAGCCGGACGAGGACCAGTACGTGTTCAAGGGCGTGCTGGAGAAGCTCTACCCGCTGCCGGCGTGGGAGACCATCCCCCCGGGCGACATCTTCCGCGTGTTCGAGCGTGGTGGGCGCGTCATCAACAGCAGCTTCCCCGAGATCGGTCTGCCCAACAGCAGCGGTACGCTGCAGAAGCTGGACGAGCCGGGCCGCCCGGACATCAAGCAGAGCAACCGCGGGCCGGGCACCGGCAACCGCATCGCGGTGCCGGTCATCAACCTGACCAAGACCCGCCTCAACGACCCGCACCTGTGGTTCCTCGGCACCAACGACAACCCCGGTGACTACCGATCGTCGGGTTGCACGGCGTGTCACGTGGTCTATGCCAACGACCGCCAGCCCGAGCACAGTGGCCCGTATGCGCAGTTTGGCAACATGGGCCGCACCCAGACCAAGGACCCGACGATCCCCAAGGACGAGTCCGGGCACCCGATCCGTCATGAGTTCACCCGCGCGATGCCGAGCTCGCTGTGCATGAACTGCCACATGCACCAGCCGAACATCTACATCAACTCGTTCTACGGCAACATCCAGTACGACTACGAGCCGGACGCACCGCGCATGTTCCCGGCCAAGCAGCACTACCCGACTGACGCCGAGATCCGCGAGATCAACCTGCGCAATCCTGAGGAAGCGGTCATCCGCGGCAACTGGCGCGACCGCGAGTTCCTCAACGACCTCTGGCTCAAGAACGGCGAGATGAAGGACACCCAGTTCGCCGACTATCACGGCCACGGCTGGGCGTTCCGCGCGGTGTTCAAGCGCAACCGCAAGGGCAACCTGCTCGACAAAGCCGGCAACATCGTCAGCGACGATGACCCGGACAAGTTCAAGAAGGCGGTGCACATGGCCTCGATCCACATGGATCTCGGCATGCACTGCGTCGACTGCCACTTCTCGCAAGACATGCACGGCAATGGCCACATCTATGGCGAGGTCGCCGCTGCAGTGGAGATCGACTGCGCCGACTGTCACGGCACCGCCAAGAACTACCCCACTTTGCACACGAGCGGACCGGCGGCGCGTCCGGGCGGCTTCGACCTGACCACGCTCAAGACGCAGGATGGCCGCAAGCGTTTCGAGTGGATCGACGGCGTGCTCTACCAGCGTGCCGCGCTCGACCCGACCAAGGAATGGAAGATGTCCCTGGTCAAGGACTCGGTGAACCCCAAGCACCCCGACTACAACGAGAAGGCGGCGCGCGCCAAGCTGATGGGCGCGGGTCAAGAGGGTCGCGAGGGCAAGTGGGGTCCGGGTGTGCAGAAGCTCGCCCACGACAACGACAAGATGCTCTGTTTCACCTGCCACTTGAGCTGGACCACCAGCTGCGCAGGCTGCCATCTGCCGATCCAGGCCAACTGGAAGACCGAGCGCTACCACTTCGAAGGCGGCGAGACGCGCAACTACGCGACCTACAACGTGCAGGTCGCGCGAGACGACATGTTCTTCCTCGGCAAGCACGGCCCGGTCAAGAACAGCCGCATCGCACCGTTCCGCTCGAGCTCGGCGCTGATCCTGTCGTCGATGAACAGCAACCGTGAGCGCATCTACTACCAGCAGCCGCCGATCGCCGCGAGCGGGTTCTCGAGCCAGGCGTTCGCCCCGCACTATCCGCATACCGAGCGCAAGGAAGAGACCAAGACGTGTACCGATTGCCACGTCTCGCGTGACAACGACAACAACGCGATCATGGCGCAGCTGCTTTTGCAGGGCACCAACTTCGTCAACTTCGTCGGCCGCTACGCTTGGGTCGGCTCGGAGAAGCACGTGGAGTCGGTCGGCGTGACCGAGTGGGATGAGCCGCAGGCGGTGTTGGGCTCTTACCTGCAAAAGTATGTCTACCCCGACTGGTACGCCGATCACCAGAAGGCCGGTCGCGAGATCGTCGACACGCCGCGCCACGAGGCCGCCACACACCTGGCTACCCCGGGTGGTGACGCTGCGCGATGCCTGCAGATGCGCGGCGAATACTTGTTCGTCGCCGAGGGCAAGGGTGGCTTCCGCGTCTACGACATCGCCGGCAACGGCAACAAGGGTGTCAGCCAGCGCATCATCACCGCGCCGTATTCGCCGCTTGGCCACGACACGCATGTGCCGTCAAAGAACGCCACCTGCGTCGCGCTGCCGACCAACCAGCCGATCGCACCTGCGCGCAACGAGGGCGACCTGATGCGCAAGGTCAACATGGAACAGCCGTTCCACCCGATCTACCACTACGCCTTTGTGGTTGACGCGGAAGAGGGCCTCTATGCCGTCAACGTCGACACCTTTGTGGATGGTGAGGCGCGCAACAACTTCCTCAAGCGGGCCATGACCTGGAACCCGGGCGGGCTGCTCAAGGGCGCACGGCACATCGTGGTCGCTGGCCACTACGCGTACATCACGACGCCCAAGGGCCTCGAGATCGTTGACCTCGACGATCCGCTCAAGCCCAAGTCTTTGGCCTCGATCCCGCTCAATGACGCGCGCGCCAGTGCGGTGCAGTTCCGCTACGTGTACGTGACGACGGCCGAGGGTCTGCGCGTGGTCGACATCACCAACATGAAGCCGCGACTCCTCCCCGCGGTGGTGCCGTTCAAGGATGCGCGCCGCGTGTACTTGGCACGGACCTACGCCTACGTCGCGGCTGGCAGCGAGGGGCTGGCGATCGTCGATATCGAGAAGGCCGACAAGCCGCGTCTGTACGAACTCTTTACCGCCAACGGGCAGATCAACGACGCACAGGACGTGATCGTCGGAAGCACGAACGCATCGCTGTTCGCCTACGTCGCCGATGGCGTCAATGGTCTCAAGGTGCTGCAACTCACGTCACCGGAGAGCCAACCGGGCTTCTACGGCTTCTCGCCCGAGCCCAAGCCCGAGCTCATCGCCTGGCGTAAGACCGAGTCGCGCGCGCTCGCGTTGTCCAAGGGTCTCGACCGTGACCGTGCCGTCGACGAGACCGGCGGACAGATCGCCATCGTCGGCCGTATCGGCGCCCGTCCGTTCACCCGCAAGGAGATGGAGAAGATGTATCTCGATCCCAAAGGTGAGTTGTGGACGGTTACCGACCGTGGTCAGG
>DALYGT010000104.1:0-5656 GCA_031971375.1 Burkholderiales bacterium
TTCTTCTTGACCACTGCCTTGATGGCGCGGTGCACCAGCAGGTCGGGGTAGCGGCGGATCGGCGAGGTGAAGTGCGCGTAGGCCTCGTAGGCCAGGCCGAAGTGGCCGATGTTGTCGGGGCTGTAGACGGCTTGGCTCAGCGACCGCAGCATGACGGTCTGCAGCAGGCTCGCATCCGGCCGCTCGCGGACCTGCGCCAGCAGCTTGCCGTAGTCGGAGGCGGAGGGCTTGTCGCCGCCGCCCAGCCCGAGACCGAACTCGGCCATGAAGGCGCGCAGTTTCTCCAGCCGGTCCGGCGAGGGGCCGTCGTGGATGCGGTAGAGCGCCGGTTGCTCGGCGCGGATGAGGATGTCGGCGGCGCAGACGTTGGCCGCCAGCATGCACTCCTCGATGAGGCGGTGCGCGTCGTTGCGCACCACTGGGACCACGCGCTCGATGCGGCCTTCCTTGGTGAACAGGATCTGCGTCTCGGTGGTCTCGAAGTCAATGGCGCCGCGTTTGCCACGCGCACCGAGCAGCGCCTTGAACACGGCGTAGAGGTTCTGCAGCTCGGGCAGCAGACGGCGGGTGTCGTCGTCCAGCGAGCCCCCGGAGAGCGCATCCCAGACGCGGGTGTAGGTGAGCCGCGCCTGCGAGTGCATCACCGCCGGGTAGAAGCGGTAGTCGCCGATGACGCCCTTTGCGCTGATGTCCATGTCGCAGACCATGCACAGGCGGTCGACGCGCGGGTTGAGCGAGCAGAGGCCGTTGGAGAGCGACTCCGGCAGCATCGGGATGACGCGGCGCGGGAAGTACACCGAGTTGCCGCGCTGCACCGCGTCGCGGTCGAGCGCATCACCCGGCTGCACGTAGTGGCTCACATCGGCGATGGCGACGATCAGCCGCCAGCCCTTGTCTTGCGGCTCGCACCAGACGGCGTCGTCAAAGTCCTTGGCCGTCTCGCCATCGATGGTCACCAGCGGCAGGTGGCGGATGTCCTCGCGGCCGCGCAGGTCGCTCTTGCGCACCTCAGGCGGGATCGCCGCGGCCTGCGCCGCAGCCTCGCGCGAGAACTCGTACGGCAGGTCGTGCTTGCGCAGCGCGATCTCGATCTCCATGCCGGAGTCGCCGTAGTTGCCGAGCACCTCCACCACCTTGGCGGTCGGCTCGGCGGCGCGCGACGGCTGCGTCAGCAGCTCCACGCTGACCACCTGGCCGGGCTGCGCGCCAGCGTGCTGCCCGGGAGCGATGAGGATGTCCTGTGCGATGCGGCGGTTCTCCGCGGCGACGAACCACAGTCCGTTCTCGCAATAGATGCGGCCGACCAGGGTGCGGTTCTTGCGCTGCAGCACCTCGACGATGCTGCCCTCGGGGCGGCCGCGGTTGTCGCGGCCCTTGATGCGGACGACGACGCGGTCGCCGTGCAGCACCTGGTGCATCTCACGCGGCGAGAGCCAGATGTCGGCTGAGCCGTCGTCCGGGATGCAGAAGCCGAAGCCATCCGGGTGGCCGTCGACGCGGCCGGGTACGAGGTCGAGCTTGTCGAGCAGGCCGATGGCACCGCGCCGGTTGCGCAGGATCTGGCCGTCGCGCTCCATGGCGGCGAGCCGGCGGCTGAAGACGTCGAACTCGTCCGGTTTGACGCCGACCAGCTTGGCCAGCTGCACCTCGCCGAGGGGGACACCCTGCTCGCGCAGGGTCTGCATCACATATTCGCGGGAGGGGAGAGGGTTCTCGTAGCGTTGCTTCTCGCGCTCGAGGTGGGGGTCGCGCTGGCGCGGGTCGCCTGCTGCGGCTTTGGGGTTGCGGCCTTGGGTCTTGCGGGGGGCTGCCTTGGCGCCGCCCCCGGTGGCCGCCTTGCCAGCGGTCTTTTTGCGGGTGTTCATTGCTTTCCGGTGGGGTTTTGTATAGTCTTCGCCCTCCTGAATTGCCCAGGTGGCGGAATTGGTAGACGCACTAGGTTCAGGTCCTAGCGGTGGCAACACTGTGGAGGTTCGAGTCCTCTCCTGGGCACCATAACAGAGCCGGCGACTTCGCCGGCTTTTTTGTTGCCTCCGGCGATGCGCGTCTAGGATAAGCGCATGCACAGCGGCCCGAATCTCGCGTCTGCCCCCGACCCCCACGCGGACGGCACTTCCTCACGGCGACTGCTCGTCACCGGCGGCGCCGGCTACATCGGCAGCCACATGGTCAAGCAGCTGGTCCGCGCGGGCTACGCGGTGACCGTGCTCGACGACCTCTCGGGCGGCTTTGCTGACGCAGTGACTGGTGCTGAACTGGTGGTCGGCTCGATGGGTGACGCTGCGCTGTTGGAGCGACTGTTCGCTGCGAATGACTTTGCCGCCGTCATCAACTTTGCCTCGTTCATCCAGGTCGGTGAGTCGGTGGCGCAGCCCGGCAAGTACTACGCCAACAACGTCGGCAACACGCTGGTGTTGCTCGACGCCATGCGCCGCCACGGCGTGCTGCGCTACATCTTCAGCAGCACTGCGGCGGTGTTCGGCGACCCGGACTACGTGCCGATCGACGAGGCGCATCCGCAGCGGCCCATCAACCCTTATGGCCGCAGCAAGCTGATGATCGAGCAGGTGCTCGAGGACCTCGACCGCGCCCATGGCCTGCGCAGCGTCTGCCTGCGCTACTTCAACGCCGCCGGGGCCGATCCCGAGGGGCAGCTCGGCGAGCGCCACGACCCCGAAACGCACCTGATCCCGCTGGTGCTGCAGGCGGCGAGTGGCCGGCGCGGTCACATCTCGGTGTTCGGCACCGATTACGACACGCCCGACGGCACCTGCATCCGCGATTACATCCATGTCGAGGATCTATGCAGCGCACACACGCTGGCGCTGCGGCACCTGCTGGCGGGCGGCGACAGCCGGCGCTACAACCTCGGCAACGGCACCGGGTTCTCGGTCAACGAGGTCATCGACGTCGCCCGGCGAGTGACAGGCAAGCCGATCGCGGTGCGCTACGAGCCCAGGCGTGCCGGCGACCCCGCGCGGCTGGTCGCCGACAGCACACGCATCCGCGCCGAGCTGGGCTGGCAGCCGCAGCGCGCTGCGCTCGAGGTGATCGTGGACGATGCCTGGGCGTGGGAGCGCCGGCATCCATGGGGGAAGGGGTAGCGCGGGGTCGCAGGTGAGCCACTGCTTGCGCGAAAATCAGAAACTGTTATCGTTTCTCAACGACATCCAATGACGAAGATGACTGACGAAGCAGCCCTCCACGATCGCTTCGCCCGGTACATGCGCGAGCGCCTGCGCGAGGTCAGCGGCGGCGAGATCCCGCCGGTGAGCGTGGTCACCGCACGCTTCAACCATATCGATGCATGGCAGCGGCCGGTGTCTGCCGAGAGTGTGCGGCGCTGGATTCGGGGCATCTCGCTGCCGGAGCTCTCCCGGCTCCCGGCGCTATGCCGCATGCTCAACTGCACCCCGGGCGACATCATCGATGCGCTCGGCATCAGCCAAGTCCTCGATGCGGCCGAAAGTCCCCAGCCGCCCCCGGTCGACAAGCTGGAGTCAGCCAAGGTGTGCGAGGAGTTGCGCGGCCAGATCCACGACATCATGCGCGGTATGGATGAGTCGCGGCTGCGTGCAATGGTCTCGTTGTTCGAGCGGCGCAGCCAACCTCGACGCGGGTGACACATTCGTGACACTGCGCTGATGTAATCTCCGGGCGATGAGCAAGATCGCGGTCGCCGGTACCGGCTACGTTGGCCTCTCCATGGCCGTGCTGTTGGCGCAACGCCACGACGTGGTCGCGCTCGACATCGTCCCGGCCAAGGTCGAACAGATCAACGCGCGGCAGTCGCCGATCCACGACCCCGAGATCAGCGAGGTCCTCGGCACTCGCGCGCTCAAACTGCGTGCGACTCTGGACAAGGCCGAGGCCTACGCCGGCGCCGATTGGGTGATCATCGCCACGCCCACCGACTACGACCCCCAGACCAACTACTTCAACACTGGCTCGGTGGAGGCGGTCATCCGCGACGTCATGGCGCTCAACCCGAGCGCCGTCATGGTCATCAAGTCGACCATCCCGGTCGGCTTTACTGCCCAGATGCGGCAGAAGTACGGTACCGACAACCTCATCTTCTCGCCCGAGTTCCTGCGTGAGGGCAGGGCGCTCTACGACAACCTGCACCCGAGCCGCATCGTTGTCGGCGAGCGATCGGACCGCGCGCGCGCCTTCGCGCAGATGCTCGCCGATGCCGCCGAGAAGCGCGACATCGACATCCTGCTCACCGGGAGCACCGAGGCCGAAGCGGTCAAGTTGTTCGCCAACACCTTCCTCGCCATGCGAGTGGCTTTCTTCAATGAGCTCGACACCTATGCCGCGACGCACGGTCTGGATACGCGGCAGATCATCGAGGGCGTCTGCCTGGACCCCCGCATCGGCGCGCATTACAACAACCCGTCCTTTGGCTATGGCGGCTACTGTCTGCCCAAGGACACCAAGCAGATGTTGGCCAACTATCAGGATGTGCCGCAGAACCTCATCCGCGCCATCGTCGATGCCAACAGCACGCGCAAGGATTTTGTCGCCGGCGAGATCCTCGCCCGTCAGCCGCGGCGTGTCGGCGTCTACCGCCTGGTGATGAAGGCCGGTTCGGACAACTACCGCGCCAGCAGCGTCCAGGGCGTGATGAAGCGCATCAAGGCCAAGGGCGTCGAGGTGGTGGTCTACGAACCTGTTCTTGAGGACGATGAGTTCTTTGGCAGCCGTGTCGAACGCGACCTCGCCATTTTCAAGCGCGACTGCGATGTGATCATCGCCAACCGCCTGACCGACGACATCCGCGATGTACAGGACAAGGTCTACACGCGCGACCTGTTCGGTGGTGACAGCTGAGCGGGACGTCGCCGCGCCGGTCGTGCAGTCACGGCGTATCCGCGCGACAATGTCTCCCCTGACCTGCTGACGGAGTCCCCGACTTGATCGAGAAGTGCCTTTTCCCGGCTGCCGGCTACGGCACGCGGTTCCTCCCCGCCACCAAAGCCATGCCCAAGGAGATGCTGCCGATCGTCGACAAGCCGCTCATCCAGTATGGCGTCGAAGAGGCGCTCGAGGCCGGCTTGCACCACATCGGCATGGTCACCGGTCGCGGCAAGCGGGCGCTGGAGGACCATTTCGACATCTCCTACGAACTCGAGGACCAGATCAGTGGCACGGCCAAGGAGGCCGCACTCGACGGCATCCGCCGCCTGATCCGCGACTGCAGTTTCAGCTATACCCGCCAGATCGAGATGAAGGGTCTGGGTCACGCCATCCTCACCGGCCGGCCGCTGATCGGCGATGTGCCGTTCGGTGTCGTGCTGGCCGACGACCTTTGCCTCAACCCCGGCGGGGCGGGGGTACTCTCGCAGATGGTCGACCTCTATCGGCAGTTCCGCTGCTCGATCGTTGCGGTACAGGATGTGCCGCGCGAGGACACGGGGTCGTACGGCATCGTCGAGGGCGAGGTCATCCGCGAGGACATCATCCGTGTCACGCGCATGGTCGAGAAGCCCAAGCCCGACGAGGCGCCGAGCACGCTCGCCATCATCGGCCGCTACATCCTCACGCCGGACATCTTCGACCTTATCGAAAACACCCCACCGGGCCGCAACGGCGAGATCCAGATCACCGACGCGCTCAACGAGCAGGCGCGTCGCGGGTGTGTCATGGCTTACCG
>DALYGT010000105.1:0-5567 GCA_031971375.1 Burkholderiales bacterium
ACTTGCCCGGGACATAGTCTACCTTGCGCACCGTGCCGTCGACGCTGGCGAGGTTCGAGTGCACGTTGAACACGTTCATGAAGTCGCTGATCAGCAGCGCCGGGCGGTCGGCGTAGGGGTCATGCGCCTGCACCACCTTGACGATTCGGCCGTCGGCAGGCGACAGCACCAAGCCCTCGCCCGTGGGCACCTGCCGGGGCGGGTCGCGGAAGAACTGCAGCACGAACACAGCAGTGACCCAGAAGATCACCGACGCGGCAAAGCCGAACATCAGCCAGACGGCCACTGCCAACGCGACACTGCCCCCGACGAACGGCCAGCCCTCGCGGGCGATGATCGGGTGTGGCCAGGGTGTCGGGGTCATGCGCGCTCCGGGCCGCACCCCCGCGGGATGCAGCCGCTTGTCAGTTCTTGGATTGGTCGACCAGCTTGTTCTTGGCGATCCACGGCATCATCGCGCGCAGTTGTGCGCCGACCTGCTCGATCGGGTGCGCGGCGTTGAGGCGGCGGCGGGCGGTCATCTCGGGGTAGTTGGTGCGGCCCTCGAGGATGAAACGCTTGGCGTATTCACCGTTCTGGATGTTCTCGAGCGCTTCGGCCATGGCGATGCGCGCCTCGGTGCCGATCACCTGCGGGCCAGTCACGTACTCGCCGTACTCGGCGTTGTTCGAGATCGAATAGTTCATGTTGGCGATGCCGCCCTCGTACATCAGGTCGACGATCAGCTTCATCTCGTGCAGGCACTCGAAGTAGGCCATCTCCGGCGCGTAGCCGGCGTCGACCAGCGTCTCGAAGCCGGCCTTGATCAGCTCGACGCAGCCGCCGCAGAGCACGGCCTGCTCACCGAACAGGTCGGTCTCGGTCTCTTCGCGGAAGCTGGTCTCGATCACGCCGCCCTTGGTGCCGCCGTTGGCCGCGGCGTAGGAGAGCGCGATGTCGCGGGCCTTGCCCGAGGCATCCTGGTGGACTGCGATCAGCGACGGCACACCGCCGCCCTTGAGGTACTCGGAACGCACGGTGTGGCCCGGGCCCTTCGGCGCCACCATGATGACGTCGACGTCCTTGCCCGGGACGATCTGGTTGTAGTGGATGTTGAAGCCGTGCGCGAAGGCCAGCGCGGCCCCCGACTTGAGGTTCGGCGCGATCTCGGCGTGGTAGATGCCGGCCATGGTCTCGTCCGGGAGGAGCACCATCACCACATCGGCACCCTTGACCGCGTCGGCGATGTCCTTGACGGTGTGGCCTGACGCCTCGGCCTTGGCCCACGACGAGCCTTCGCGGCGCAGGCCGACGGTGACCTTGACGCCGGAATCCTTGAGGTTGGCGGCGTGCGCGTGACCTTGCGAGCCATAACCGACGATGGTCACGCTCTTGCCCTTGATCAGCGAGAGGTCGGCGTCCTTGTCGTAGTAGACCTTCATGATGATTCCCTTTTAATCAGTGTTTTGTGATGCGTTGTTGATGTACCGCAAGAAGATGCGCCAGGCGGTGCCGCGCCAACTCGGGCTTAGCCCGCCGTGAGGACGCGGTGGCCACGCCCGATGCCCGACGCGCCGGTGCGCACGGTCTCGAGGATGGCGGCCTTGTCGATCGCCTCGAGGAACGCGTCGTGCTTGGTCACCGGGCCGGTCAGCTCGATGGTGTAGGTGCCATCAGAGACGTCGATCACCCGACCGCGGAAGATGTCGGCCATGCGCTTCATCTCTTCGCGCTGCTCGGCGCTGACGGCGCGCACCTTGACGAGCATGAGCTCGCGTTCGATGTGCGCGCCTTCGGTGAGGTCGACCAGCGAGACCACGTCGACCAGCTTGTTGAGCTGCTTGGTGATCTGGTCGATGACATCGTCCGAGCCGCTGGTGACGATGGTCATCCGAGACAGCGTCGGGTCCTCGGTGGGCGCGACGGTGAGCGACTCGATGTTGTAGTTGCGCGCAGAGAACAGCCCGGAGACGCGCGACAGCGCGCCGGACTCGTTTTCCATGAGCAGGGAGAGGATGTGACGCATGCGGATGGGTGCCCTTACACCAGGATCATTTCGGAGAGGCCCTTGCCGCCGGGGACCATCGGGTAGACGTTCTCGGTCTGGTCGGTGCGGAAGTCCATGAACACCAGCCGGTCCTTGAGGGCGAAGGCCTCACGCAGCGCGCCTTCGATGTCCTCCGGCTTCTCGATCAGCATGCCGACGTGGCCGAAGCTCTCGGCGAGCTTGACGAAGTCGGGCAGCGCATCCATGTACGACTCCGAATAGCGGTTGCCGTAGAAGAACTCCTGCCACTGGCGGACCATGCCCATGTAGCGGTTGTTGAGGCTGACGATCTTCAGCGGCAGGTGGTACTGCTTGCAGGTCGAGAGCTCCTGGATGCACATCTGGATGCTCGCCTCGCCGGTCACGCAGGCCACCGTGGCGTCGGGGTGCGCGAACTGCACGCCCATGGCGTATGGCAGGCCGACACCCATGGTGCCGAGGCCACCCGAGTTGATCCAGCGCAGCGGCTTGTCGAACTTGTAGAACTGCGCCGCCCACATCTGGTGCTGGCCGACGTCCGAGGTGATGTAGGCGTCGCCCTTGGTGACCTCGTAGAGCTTCTCGACCACCGCCTGCGGCTTGATGATGGGGCTCGCGCGGTCGAACTTGAGGCAGTCGCGGCCGCGCCACTGCTCGATCTGCGCCCACCAGTTCTTCAGCGCCTCGGCGTCCGGCTTGGCCTTGGCGGCCTTGAGCTTGCCGTTGATCGCCTCGAGCACGTTGGCGACATTGCCGACGATGGCGACGTCGACCTTGACCCGCTTCGAGATGCTCGACGGGTCGATGTCGATGTGGATGATCTTGCGGTTGGGGTCGAAGAAGTGCTTCGGGTTGCCGATGACGCGGTCGTCAAAGCGGGCGCCGACCGCGATCAGCACGTCGCACAACTGCATCGCCATGTTCGCTTCGTACGTGCCATGCATGCCGAGCATGCCGACGAACTGCTTGTCCGTCGCCGGGTAGGCGCCCAGCCCCATCAAGGTGTTGGTGCAGGGGTAACCGGTGCCACGGACCAACTCGACAAGCTTCTCGGCCGCGCCGGAAAGGATCACGCCGCCGCCGGCGTAGACCATCGGCCGCTTGGCGGCAAGGATAAGTTCGACAGCACGGTCGATCTCGCCCGGGTCGCCGGCTTCGACCGGCCTGTATGAGCGCATCTCGATCGACTTGGGATACTCGAACTCGCACACCGCCTGGGTGACGTCCTTGGGAATATCGACCAGCACCACGCCCGGCCGACCGGTGGTGGCAATGTAGAACGCCTTCTTCATCGTCTCGGCGAGGTCCTTGACGTCCATGACGAGGAAGTTGTGCTTGACGATGGGCCGGGTGATGCCGACCGTGTCGCACTCCTGGAACGCGTCCTGGCCGATGGCGTGGGTCGGCACCTGGCCGGTGATCACCACCATCGGGATCGAATCCATGTGGGCGGTGGCGATGCCGGTGACTGCGTTGGTCACGCCCGGGCCCGACGTCACCAGACAGACACCGGGCTTGAGCGTACAGCGGGCGTAGGCGTCGGCGGCGTGGACCGCGGCCTGCTCGTGACGGACTAGGATGTGGCGGGACGCGTCCTGCTTGAAGATCTCGTCGTAGATGTTGAGTACCGCACCCCCGGGATAGCCGAACACATATTCGACACCTTCTTCGCGAAGGCACTGGACGACGATCTCGGCTCCATTCAACTGCATCGGGTCACTCACTGTGGAATTGCGCGGGGTTGCGCGGCGCTGCTGCGTTTCAGCGAACCCTAGACACTAGCAATTTGGGCAAAGTCGGTCAAGACAACGGTCGCGCAGCTAGGCATGTCGATCCGCGTCCGGTCGCCGCGGCCGGTCGGCTCAGCACCGCGCAGACGACGAGCGGCAGGGCCGCTTTGTTACCATCGGCAACCGCGTGCGTCGCGGCACCTTATCCGCGCCCTGCCCCGATCCCGCTTGAGCCAAGCCTCCACCATCGATGCCTTCCTCGCCGGCGCCGAACGGCGGGCGTGGTTGCACGCGCGGCTGGCGGTCCGGAACGACGAGACAGCGCTCGATATCGTCCAGGACGCCATGATCAAGCTCGTCGAGCATTACGCCGACCGACCGCCAGAAGAGTGGCCGATGCTGTTCCAGCGCATCCTGCAGAACACCATCCTCGATCACTTCCGCAGGCAGAAGGTGCGCGACACCTGGACCGTGCTGGTGTCGACGCTGCTGCCGGGTGGCCGGGATGATGAGCCGCCCGACGCCGCCGACGCGTTGCTGGAGCGTCTGGCCGGCGAGAGTGGTCATGCACCCTCCGCCGAGGACGAGGTCTCGCGCCGTGAGGAACTGGCGCAGATCGCTACAGCGCTTGCCGATCTGCCGCCGCGTCAACGGGAAGCCTTCCTGCTGCGTTACTGGGAGGGCTATGACCTTGCCGAGACGGCAGACGCCATGGCGTGCAGCGAGGGCAGCGTCAAGACACACTGCTCCCGGGCTTGCCATGCACTTGCCAAGGCGCTCACCGACATGGGCGTCACAAGGTCTTGGGTAGGCGGCTTGCGGGCCGGCGGATTGGAGGACGAGGCATGACCACAGGTGCACCCAGGAAGACACGCGGCGGCGCACAACGTGCCCTGGCGGCCGACCTTGACGCCATCGCAGGCTTGGCGCTGGACGAACGCATGGCTGCGCGCTTGCGACGCGTTCGCCAGACTGCGCTGGCCCGTCTCGGGGCTAACCGTTTTGTGCCCGCGTTGCATTGGATGGACTGGGCGCCGGTGGCACTTGCCTTGGTGCTCGTCGTCGTGACCTCTTGGACCCGCCTGGTCGATACCGGCCAAAGCGTGGACGCCGACCTGCTTGCGGACACCCTGCCGGTCGATGCCTACCTCGATGCCAACTTCCACCAGCAGGCCGCAGAAGAGCCGGTCGAGCTCATCGAGAACTGAGGCGATGCGGGTCCCCGCCCCTGCCCTCCCCGCACTCGCGCTGGCCTTGGCGCTGGGCCTGCCCTTGCCCGCCGCGGCCGGCAACCCTGCGTGGACCGGCCTGACGCCCGGCGACCAGGCGGTGCTGCGTCCGGTGGAGAAGCAATGGGATGAATTGCCGGCACACACCCGCTCACGCCTGCTTCGGCTTGCCCGCCGCTATCAGGATCTCAACCCGGAACAGCAGGCACGGGTGCGACAGCGTCTGGCCGACTGGGCGCGTCTCACCCCGGAGCAGCGCGAGTTGGCGCGCCGCAACTACGAGACCTTGCAGACGCTTTCGCCGGAGCAGCGCGAGCGCATCCGCAAGCGTTGGCTCGAGCAGGCACCGGCCGCCGATGAGGTGGCCACCCCTTGAGGCCCGACACCCTGCGCAGTCTCACGCTGGAGCCCGCCGGCTGGGGGCGTCGCGTGCTCTGCATGGTCTACGAGTCGCTGATCGTGGTCGCGCTGGTGTTGGCCGGGGGGCTGTTCGCTTTGGTCCTGCCGTCGGGCGCCGATGGTGTGGACGGACTGTCGAGATTTGCGCTTCAGGTCTGGATCGGCGGCCTGATCAGCGCCTACTTCGCCGGATGCTGGTGGCGG
>DALYGT010000106.1:0-5552 GCA_031971375.1 Burkholderiales bacterium
GTGTGCAGGCGCGTGCCGGCGTCGCCGGTCTGCTCGGTGAGGCGCCGCTCGATGTTCATGTGCACGTCTTCGAGGTCGACACGCCACTCGAAACTCCCGCCCCGGATCTCGTCGAGGATGGCGCCCATGCCGCGCTGGATGTCGATCAGGTCCTGCTGCGAGATCACGCCGACCCGCGCCAGCATCTTGGCGTGCGCCAGTGAGCCGCGGATGTCCTGCTCGGCCATGCGCTGGTCGAACTGCACGCTGGCGGTGTAGCGCTGGACGAGTTCGGCGACCGGCTCGGAGAAGCGGCCGGACCAGGCGCTGGCGTTGGCAGCCTCCGGATTCTCGGGCTTGGACATGACAGGTTGGGGCAGAAACCTCAAGAACCCTAAAGTATACGCCCAGCACCTGAGCGGTCTGCGGCTGACCGGCAATTGCGCCATCTCCTGCCGCACCGCAACGGTGCGTTTCACGGGGCGGCGCTACAATCGGCTCCCCCGATGTGCCCGCGAGGCCCCGCGACATGGCCGTTCCGCACCTCACCACCGCACTCACCGGTCCGCTGCTGGACCTCGAGAAGCGCGTGCTCGCCGCCATGCCCGAGATCGAGGGCTGGTTCCGCACCCAGTGGCAGGAGCACACGCCACCTTTCTACGGCTCGGTCGACCTGCGCAACGCCGGCTACAAGCTGGCCCCGGTCGACATGAACCTGTTCCCGGCCGGCTTCAACAACCTCAACCCGGTGTTCCGGCCGCTGGCCATCCAGGCCGCGCAGGTCACCGTCGACCACTTGTGTCCCGGCATCGCCAACCTTCTCATCATCCCCGAGAACCACACCCGCAATCTGTACTACCTGCAGAACGTGGCTGCGCTGCGCGACACGCTGCGGCTTGCCGGGCTCAAGGTGCGCGTGGGCTCGTTGCTGCCGGAGATCACCGCGCCGACCACCATCGAGCTGCCCGACGGCAACGCGCTCACCCTCGAGCCGCTCATCCGCCGCGGCCGCCGCCTCGGCCTCGCCGACTTCGACCCGTGCATGGTGCTGCTCAACAACGACCTCTCGGCCGGCTTGCCGCCGATCCTGCAGGGCATCGACCAGACCATCATGCCGCCCCCCGAGGCCGGCTGGCACACCCGCCGCAAGAGCAAGCACTTCGCCGCCTACGACGAGGTGGCTGGCGTGCTCGCCGAACTGATCGGTGTTGATCCGTGGGTCATCAACCCCTACTGGGGCGTCTGCACCGGCATCGACTTCCAGAGCCGGACCGGCGAGGAGTGTCTGGCCGAGACCGTGCGTGAGGTGCTCGAGCGGACCCGCGCCAAGTACCGCGAGCTCGGCATCGACCAGACGCCGTTCGTCATGGTCAAGGCCGACGCCGGCACCTACGGCATGGGCGTGATGAGCGTGAAGGACCCGTCCGAGGTGGTCGGCCTCAACCGCAAGCAGCGCAACAAGATGGCGGTGGTCAAGGAGGGCATGGCCGTGACCGACGTGCTGGTGCAGGAGGGCGTGCCGACCTTCGAGACGCTCAAGGATGCGGTGGCCGAGCCGGTCATCTACATGCTCGACCGCTTTGTCATCGGCGGCTTTTACCGCGTACACACCGAGCGCGGCGACGACGAGAACCTCAACGCGCCGGGCATGCACTTCGAGCCGCTGGCCTTTGAGCAGTGCTGCTCCGAGCCGGACGCCGCCAAGAAGCCCGATGCGCCGCCCAACCGCTTCTACGCCTACGGCGTGATCGCGCGGCTGTCGCTGCTGGCCGCCTCCAACGAGATCGAGGCGTTGGTGACCGAGCGTTACGCTGGGCTTGCGGCGGTCGAAGAGGCCGGTCAGCCGGAACCGGTCTAGCGCCATGCGCGACTGGCTGTTCGTCACCGACCCGCTGGCGCACCTCAAGCCGGCCAAGGACTCGTCGATCGCCATCATGCGCGCGGCGCAGGCTGCCGGGCACGCGGTCTGGGCCTGCGAGGTGGGGCATCTCATGACCGACGGGGATGCGGTGCTGGCACATGCCACGCCGCTCACCATCCACCCGGCTGGCGACACCGACTGGCGCGCCGAGGGTTCGCGCGCGGTGCGGCCGGTGTCGAGCTTTGCCGCCACGCTGATGCGCAAGGACCCGCCGGTCGACGCCGGTTATCACACCGCGCTGCAGCTGCTGGCCTTGGCCGAGCTCGACGGCGCGCACGTCTGGAACCGGCCGCAGGCGGTCGCCAACCACAACGAGAAGCTCGCCATCCTGCGCTTCCCGGACCTGATCCCGCCGACGCGGGTCACGCGCGACGCGCACGACATCGCCGACTTCCTCGACCTGCACGGCGACATCATCGTCAAGCCGCTCGACGGTATGGGCGGCGCGGGGATCTTCCGCGTGCGCGCCGGCGACCACAACCTCGGCGTCATTACCGAGACCGCCACGCACCATGGTCACCGGCATGTGATGCTGCAGCGCTACCTGCCCGAGATCGCCGAGGGCGCTACCCGTGTCTTGTTGATCGACGGCGAGGCCTTCCCGTATGGGCTGGCGCGCATCCCCAAGCCCGGCGAGACGCGCGGCAATCTGGCCGCAGGCGGTCGTGGCGAGGTGCGACCACTCACGCCGGCGCAGCGGGACATCGCTGCCGCAGTGGGCACTTACTGTCGTGAGAATGGTCTGATGTTGGTGGGGCTGGACGTGATCGGCGAGCGCATGACCGAGTTCAACGTGACCAGCCCGACCTGCATGGTCGAGATCTTCCGTGAGACCGGGCTGGACCCGGCGGCGCATCTGGTGGCAGCGATCGACCGGCAGTTGTAAAGCCCGTTAACGTAAAAACCGATAGAGTGCGCGTCAGACATCCTGGACACGCTCGTAGACCAAGACATGCTCGGCATCCTCGTCATCGCGCACGGCAACCTCGGCCACGCCATGCTGGAGTGTGCACGCCACGTGCTCGGCGAATTGCCGGACCGCGTCGCCGCGATCGAGGTCTACATGTTCGACAACGAGGCGACCATGGTCGCCCGGCTGTGGCCCGCGGTGGAGGCCATCGACGATGGCCAGGGCGTGCTGATCCTCACCGACATCTTTGGCGCCACGCCCTGCAACATCTCGGCCCGGCTCATGGAGAAGGGCAAGGTCGAGGCGATCAGTGGTGTCAACGTCCCCATGCTGCTGCGCGCCATCTCCAACCGCAATCTTCCGCTCGGCATCGCCGTCGGCAAGGTCATGCATGGCGCCAAGGAGGGCATCATCCGGCTCTCCACCGACCAGTGCTACGGGAGCGAGGAGTGACCGGTGCTCAAGCGTGATGTCGAGATCGTCAACCGCTTGGGTTTGCATGCGCGCGCCTCGGCCAAGGTGACGCAGACTGCGGCCAAGTTCGCCAGCGATGTGTTCATGACGCGCAACGGGCGCCGCATCAACGCCAAGTCGATCATGGGCGTGATGATGCTCGCTGCGCCCAAGGGCAGTCTCGTTACCCTCGAGGTCAGCGGCCCCGACGAGAACGAGGCCATGGCAGCACTGGTTCAGCTCATCGCCGACCGCTTCGGCGAACCCGACTGACCGCTGGCGTGAAGCGCCCACTGCGCCGCTGGCGTACGCCGCTGGCGGCGCTGTCCCTGGGGCTGGCCACGCCATTTGCGTTTGCTCCGACCGGCTGGTGGTGGCTGATCCCCCTGACACTCGCACCCTTGCTGTGGCGCGCACTGTTGCGACCTTGTGCGCCCCGGGAGGCGGCGCGACTCGGCTGGCTATGGGGCTTCGGGCTGTTCATGGCCGGCACTGGCTGGATCCAGGTCAGCCTGTCGGTCTATGGCGAGTTGCCGTGGCTCTTCGGCTGGTTGGCGGTGGCCGCCTTGGCCGCCTTCCTCGCCCTGTTCCCGGCGCTGGCGATGTGGGCTGCGGCGCGCGTGTCCGGCTGTGCGGCGGTGCGGCTGCTGTTGGCAGCGCCGGCCGCCTGGGTGCTGGCCGAATGGATGCGCGGCTGGGTCTTTACGGGCTTCCCGTGGCTGAGTCTGGGCGACTCGCAGGCGCCCGAGGGCTGGCTCGCGCCGTTGGCGCCGGTGGTCGGGCACTTCGGCTTGTCGGGGCTGCTTGTCGCTGCCGCAGGGGGGCTGGTGCTGGTGGCGCCGGGGCTTTGCCGGGCGCTGTCAAGGCCGGGCAGTCCAGCCCAGCGGGTCGGGAGCGCTTTCGGTTCGATCCACGCCGATGAGGAAGAGCGGAGCGGCCGGCTCCCGGCCTTCGCAAAGGCGCCTCTGGCCGCCGGGCTGGGGGCGCTCGTTTTGCCGTCAGCCCTTGCCTTGGGGCTCGCTGGTGTCGAGTGGAGCAGGCCGGTTGGCGCGCCGGTGCGGGTCGAATTGCTGCAGCCGGACATCGCGCAGCAGGTCAAGTGGGATCCGGCGCACACCCGTGCGGTCGTCGATCAGGTGGTCAAGCAGGTGGCAGCCTCCACGGCTCAGTGGGTCGTGCTGCCAGAGACCGCCGTCCCGTTCTTCTTTCAGCAGATGCCGCCGGAGGTGCTCGGCGCGCTGCATGACCCGGTGCGCGATCGCGGTGCGGTACTGTTGGTCGGCCTGCCGACGCTGGATGGCGAACGCTACTACAACTCGGTGGTGGCACTGGGCAGCACCACGGCGATCCCTTACAGCAAGCACCACCTGGTGCCCTTTGGCGAGTTCGTGCCGTGGGGCTTCCGCTGGTTCGTCGATGCGGTGAGCATCCCGCTGGCCGATTTCAGCCGCGGCGCGCCGAATCAGACGCCCTTCGCGCTGGGTGGCCAGCGCATCGCCTTCATGATCTGTTACGAGGATGTGTTCGGCAGCGAGGTTGCGGCGCGCGCCGCCGACGCCACCGTGCTCGTCAACCAGACCAATGACGCGTGGTTCGGCCAGACCGCAGCACCCTGGCAGCACGCGCAGCAGTCGCAGATGCGGGCGCTGGAGAATGCGCGGCCGTTGCTGCGTGCCACCAATAATGGCGTCACGCTGGCGGCCGATCATCGCGGGCGGGTCGTCGCCGCGCTGCCGCCGTTTGCGCCGGGTGCGCTGGCAGTCGAGTTGCAGGGCCGTACCGGCACCACGCCCTACCAGCTGTGGGGCGACTGGCTGGTGGTCGGGCTCGCCGCGCTGGCGCTGTTTTTCGCGCTGCGCAGACCGTAGTCGGCAGCCCCCGTCGGGTGTCCTTTTCGAAGCGACTTTCGAGCGCAGCGAGCAGGAGCGAGAACAAGCGACACCCGAGGTAGTGGGCTGCTCCAACCCGAGGTACTGAGACGCTCGCCAACCAGTACCCGGCTACCGCCCCCAGACGGCGACCCTGAACAACTCCCCCATCTCCGCCGGCGAGAGCAAACGGTTGGCCTCGGTCGCGAGCGGCAGGTAGCGCGTCGCATCGTCGGCTGGCGTGCGTGACAGCACGTCAAGGATGCCGGCATCGAGCAGGAAGCGTGCAAAGCTCACGTGCCCGCCCTCGAGTCCGGACTCGGCAGCCACCGCATCGAGCGCGTCGAAATTGACGTGCGCCGTGATGTCCTGCGCGCCCGGACGCCATAACGGGTCGTCGTTGGCGGTGTGCCGGTGGTGG
>DALYGT010000107.1:0-5482 GCA_031971375.1 Burkholderiales bacterium
ACGACAACCTCTACAAGAACGCGCTGGTGCTGCTGGTGCTCTACCAGGGATTCGGGGCGGTCGAGTCGCCGGGCCTGCTAGTCAATCTGGCCGCCGGGCTGTTCATCCTGCCCTTCCTGCTGCTCTCGGCGGCAGCGGGAGAGTGGGCCGACCGCGTCGACAAGTCGCGCATCGCTCGTCTCACCAAGTGGCTGGAACTGGCGATCGTGCTGCTCGGTGCAGCGGGTCTGCTGGCGGGGAGTTTGTGGCTGTCGCTGGGCGCGCTCACCTTGCTTGGGGTTCAGGCGACGCTGTTCGGGCCGGTCAAGTACGGTGTGTTGCCACAGCACCTCGACGCCGACGAGCTGCTCGCCGGCAACGCCTGGATCGAGGCGGCGACCTTCCTCGCCATCCTGCTCGGCACGCTGGTCGCCGGCGCACTGGTGGCCGGCCACGACGCGCTGTGGCGGGTGTCGGGGCTGGTGCTGTTGGTGGCGGTGGCGGGCTTGGTCGCGGTCCATGGCGTGCCGGCGGCGCCGCCGCTCGTGTCCGGGCCGGATGCGCCGCCAAAAGCCCAGCGCCCGGCCTCGCGTAACCCTCTCACGGCAACCACCACATTGATTGGCGAAGTCCGCCGCGAACCGGTCTGGCCGGTGCTGCTCGCCATCTCGTGGTTCTGGGCGTTCGGTGCGACGGTGTTGACGCAGCTGCCGGTTGTGGTGCGCGACCACCTGATCGGCGATGCGACGGTGGTCAGCGCGCTGCTCGCCGTGTTCTCGGTGGGGGTGGGCGCGGGCTCGGCGCTGGCTGCCATGGCGTTGCGGCGTGCGCCCGAGTGGCCGGTGGTCCCCGTCGCCGCGCTCGGCATGGCACTGCTCGGCGGCCTGCTGGTGTGGCTGTTGCCGGCACCGCCGCCGGCAGGCGTCGAGATCGTCGATCACCTTCACCTCGACAGCTGGTGGCGTACGCCGCGCAGTATCCCCCTCGCGCTGACCCTGTTCGCGCTCGCCGCGGCCGGCGGCGCATACTGCGTGCCGCTCTACACCGCGCTGCAGTGCCTCGCGGCGCCGCAACGTCGCGGGCGCGCGGTCGCCGCCAACAACGTCGTCAACTCAGGGGCGATGGTCGCAGCGGCTGCCACGTGCGCAGGGATCCTTGGCTCCGGCGCCGGCCTCCCGGCGCTGCTGTTGCTGTTCGCCGCACTCAACCTGCCAGTGGCATGGTGGCTGTGGCGCGGCCGCATCGGCGCGCCGCCACCGGTTCAGTCCTTGGGCGGTTCAGCCCCCGAACGAACTCAGGTGTAGCCCAGCCCCATCGACTCGCGCACGTCGCGCATGGTCTCGCGCGCCAGGTCGCGCGCCTTCTCGCAGCCGTCCGCCACGATGTTGCGCACCAGCGTCGGGTCGTCGAGGTAGGGCTCGGCGCGCTCGCGCATCGGGCCCTGCTCGGCCAGCACCGCGTCGATGATGGGCTGCTTGCACTCGAGGCAGCCGATGCCGGCGCTCTTGCAGCCCTCGGTCACCCACCTGCGCTTGCCATCGTCCGAATAGACCAGGTGGAACTGCCACACCGGGCAGTTGGCCGGGTCGCCCGGGTCGGTGCGGCGCACGCGCGCGGGGTCGGTCGGCATGGTGCGGATCTTCTTGGTCACCGTGTCGGCATCGTCGCGCATGGCAATGGTGTTGTTGTAGCTCTTGCTCATCTTGTTGCCGTCGAGGCCCGGCATCTTGGAGGCCTCGGTGAGCAGCGCCTGCGGCTCCGGCAGGATCACCTTGCCGCCGCCCTCAAGGTAGCCGAACAGCCGCTCGCGGTCGCCCAGCGCGATGTTCTGGCTCTCCAGGATCAGCGCGCGCGCGGCCTCGAGCGCCTCGTCATCACCCTGCTCCTGGTACTTGTCGCGCAGCTCCTCGTAGAGCTTGGCCTTCTTGCTGCCGAGCTTCTTGATCGCCGCCTCGGCCTTCTGCTCGAAGCCCGGCTCCTTGCCGTAGAGGTGGTTGAAGCGGCGCGCGATCTCGCGCGTGAATTCGATGTGCGGCACCTGGTCCTCGCCCACCGGCACGTGGTTGGCCCGGTAGATCAGGATGTCGGCGCTCTGCAGCAGCGGGTAGCCGAGGAAGCCGTAGGTCGAGAGGTCCTTCTCGCTGAGCTTCTCCTGCTGGTCCTTGTAGGTGGGCACGCGCTCGAGCCAGCCCAGCGGCGTCATCATCGACAGCAGCAGGTGCAGCTCGGCGTGTTCCGGCACCTGGCTCTGGATGAACATGACCGCGCGCGAGGGGTCGACGCCCGCCGCGATCCAGTCGATGACCATGTCCCAGACGTTCTGCTCAATCACCGCCACGTCGTCGTAGTGGGTGGTCAGCGCGTGCCAGTCGGCGACAAAGAACAGGCACTCGTGTTCGTGCTGCAGCCTGACCCAGTTCTTGAGCACGCCTTGATAGTGGCCGAGGTGGAGCATGCCGGTAGGGCGCATGCCGGAAAGGACGCGGTCGACGAACATGTTTATTCCGACGGGAGTTGTTTCAAAGCGCAGAGCGGGTTGCGACGAGATTAGCAGGCGGTTGTGCTCAGATCGCGTTGACGAGACCGAGCAGCTGCCGCAGCGACACGCCAAAGAGGCTGCCAAGCAGCGACGCCGAGCCGGCCACCAGCGGCCACATCACCGCGCCGAGTACGCCGGTCGCGAGCAGGATGACGAGGATGAGGAAGCCCCAGCGCTCGACTTGCGCGAATTGCCAGGCGAGCCGCCCGGGCAGCAGGCTGACCATGATGCGACCACCGTCGAGCGGCGGCAGCGGCAGCAGATTGAGCACCATCAGCGCGAGGTTGACGAAGATGCCCGCAGCGCCCATCAGCACCATCGGTACCGCCAGCGCATGCAGGCCCTCTGGCAGACCCAGCGGGTTGGCGTCGGCGCCCATCCAGAGGCCAGCGCGCAGCACCATGCCCCACAACAGCGCCTGCAGCAGGTTGGCAGCCGGCCCGGCCGCCGCGACCCAGAGCATGTCCTGCTTGGGGCGGCGCAGCGCGCCAAAGTTGACCGGCACCGGCTTGGCCCAGCCGAACAGCAGGCTGCCGCCGCTCACCGCGAGCAGCAGGATCGGGATGAGCAGGGTGCCCATCGGATCGATGTGACGCATCGGGTTGAGGCTGATGCGGCCCAGCGCCGCGGCTGTGGTGTCACCGAAATGCCGCGCCACATAGCCATGCGCGGCTTCGTGCAGGGTGATGGCGAACAGCACCGGGATGGCAAAGATGCTGACGGCGCGGATCAGTTCGCTGGCGGAGTCCATGGGGTGGATTGTGCCTCAGGCTTCGAGGCCGAGGCGCGCAGCACTGCCCAGGCCTTGGCGGACGATCGCCGGCACGTCGGTGGTGAGGTCGACCACCGTGGTCAGGTGCGCTGCATCGCTGCCGTCGTCGAGGACGACATCGATGGCGTGCTCAAGCGCATCCCGCACCGCCCAGCCGGCGGTCATCGGCTCGCTCTCGCCGGGGAGCACCAGCGAGGTCGAGACGATCGGCTCGCCGAGCGCCTCGAGCAGGCCAAGCACCACCGGGTGGTCGGGCACACGAAGCCCCAGATGCAGGCGCTTGGGGTGCACGAGGCGCCGTGGCACTTCGCGGCTCGCCTGAAGGATGAAGGTGTAGGGGCCAGGCAGGCAGGACTTGAGCAGCCGGTACTGCACATTGTCGACCTTGGCGTAGCGGGCGATCTCGGAGAGGTCGCGGCAGACCAGGGTCAGCCAGTGGTCGTCGTCGAGGCCGCGGATGCGGCGGATGCGATCGGTCGCAGTCTTGTCGCCGAGGTGGCAGCCCAGCGCGAAGCAGCTATCAGTCGGGTAGGCCGCCACGCCGCCGCCACGGATGATCTCCGCCGCCTGGCGCAGCAGGCGTGGCTGCGGGTTGTCGGGGTGGACGTGGAAGTGCTGGGACATGGGAGTTCCGGACGCCTCGGTGGGCACCGGGCAGTGTGCGCTGTCGCAGCCTCAGGCGGAACCTGTGATCGCCTCTGGGCTTGATCCAGTCGCGTCTGGCACCGCTGTGCTCGCCGTTTCGCTCCAGTGCAGCCCGAGCGCCTCCCACACTGGCGTTGCAAGCAGCGGCAGGTCCGGCACGCCGCCCACATCCATCCACGATTCCTCGGGGGCGTGGAAATCGGAGCCGACCGAGGCCAGCAAGCCGGCGTCGCGCGCCAGCACGTTGAAGCGCTGGTAGTCCTCGGTGCTGTGACTGCTGGTGATCACCTCGATGCCGTCACCGCCGAGTTCGCGGAACTCGCGCAGCAGGTCCTGCATGCCGGAGCCGCTGACGCGGTAGCGTCCCGGGTGGGCGATGATCGCCAGCCCGCCGGCGGCATGGATCCATTCCACCGCGTCACCCAGCGAAGCCCACTCATGCTTGACGTAGCCTGGTTTGCCCTTGACGAGGAAACGTTTGAACACGGCGCCGGTGTCGCGGGCATGGCCTTGCTCCACGATGTAGCGGGCAAAGTGCGCGCGGCTGATCAGCGCCGGGTTGCTGGCGTAGCGGTAGGCGCCCTGCAGCGCCCCGCCGATGCCAGCCCGCGCGAGACCGTCGGCCATCTGTTCGGCGCGCTCCGCGCGGCCGCTGCGGACCTGCGCAAGGCCTTGCTGCAGGATGCCGCAGGCGGGATCGATGCCCAGCCCGACGATGTGCAGCGTGGTGTCGTCCCAACTCACCGAGATTTCGACGCCGGGCAAAAAGCCCATGCCGTGCTCTGCTGCGGTGCGGGATGCCGTGTCGAGACCATCGAGGTCGTCGTGGTCGGTCAGGGCGAGCCAACGGCAGCCGTTGCCGGCTGCGCGCGCTGCCAACTCGGCCGGCGGCAGCATGCCGTCGGAGACAGTGGAGTGGCAGTGCAGGTCGATGGGGCGCATGAAAACCTCTGAGTCGTCGACATTTTAGCAGCGCCCTCCTGTAGCCCGGCCGGTATTTTGCTGCGCTGCGACAGCGTCACCTTGCCGTGCTACCATCCGCGCCCTTCTACGCCCATCAAATCAAGGCTTTCCATGTCCAGCGACAGCCGGTCCCGCGCCATCCGCAACATCGCCATCATCGCCCACGTCGACCACGGCAAGACCACCCTCGTCGACCAGCTGCTGCGGCAGTCCGGCACCTTCCGCGACAACCAGCAGGTCGCCGAGCGCGTGATGGACAGCAACGACCTCGAAAAAGAGCGCGGTATCACCATTCTTGCCAAGAACTGCGCCATCACTTGGGGCGACACCCACATCAACATCGTCGACACCCCGGGGCACGCCGACTTCGGCGGCGAGGTCGAGCGTGTGCTGTCGATGGTCGATGGCGTGCTACTGCTGGTCGACGCGGTCGAGGGCCCGATGCCGCAGACGCGCTTCGTCACGCGCAAGGCGCTGGCGCAGGGCCTCAAGCCGATCGTCGTCATCAACAAGATCGACCGCCCGGGTTCGCGCCCGGACTGGGTCATCAACCAGACCTTCGATCTCTTCGACAAACTCGGCGC
>DALYGT010000108.1:0-3267 GCA_031971375.1 Burkholderiales bacterium
CGCCAGCTACTGGCGCGGCACAGGCCGTGATGCCAACGGCTTCGGCGGCGTCGGCCTCACGCCGGTGTTCCGCTGGCAAGACACCAGCACCAGTGGCATCGCGCCGTATGTCGAAGCTGCCATCGGTGTGCACTTCTTTTCCGGCGTCGTTCTCAGCAGCGAACGCAAGATGGGTTCGTCGTTCGAGTTCGGGGACCACGTCGGCGCTGGGGTTCGTTTTGGCGACAAGAACCAGCACGAGGTCGGCTACCGGTTCCAGCACTACTCGAACGGCGGCTACACCCGCAACAACGGCGGCGTGAACTTCCACGAGCTGCGCGTCCGTTTCGGGTTCTGACCGGGCCAGCCCAATGCCCGGCGGGTGCATAATCCCGCCATGCAATCCCATCGCGTCCTCGCCCGCAAATGGCGGCCGAACTCGTTCGCCGACGTCGTGGGTCAGCCACATGTGTTGCAGGCACTTCGTCACGCGCTGTCGAGCGGCCGCCTTCACCATGCCTACCTCTTCACCGGCACGCGCGGTGTCGGCAAGACCACCCTCGCGCGGGTGTTGGCGCGGGCTCTCAATTGCGAGACCGGCGTCACGCCGGATCCCTGCGGCGTCTGCGCGGCGTGTCGCAGCATCGACGAGGGGCGGTTCGTCGACCTGATCGAGCTTGACGCAGCCTCAAACACGCAGGTGGACCGTATGCGCGAGCTGCTGGAGAACGCCACCTACGCGCCGACTGCCGGACGCTTCAAGGTCTACGTGATCGACGAGGTGCACCAGCTCTCCGGGTCGGCGTTCAACGCCATGCTCAAGACGCTCGAAGAACCGCCAGAGCACGTCAAATTCGTGCTCGCGACCACCGACCCGCAGAAGATTCCCGTCACCGTGCTGAGCCGCTGCATGCAGTTCGGGCTCAAGCCGATCGCTGCCTCGATCATTGCCGAACGCATGAGTCACATCCTCAGCGAGGAAGGTGTCGATGCCGAGTCGGCCGCACTGGACCTCGTCGCTCGGGCAGCGCAGGGCAGCATGCGCGACGCGCTCTCGCTGCTTGACCAGGCCATCGCCTTTGGTGGCGGCCGGGTGGCCGCCAGCGCGGTGGCCGACATGCTCGGTGTCGCCGACCTCGACGCGTTGCTCGCCGTGCTCGATGCGGTGAGCCGTGGCGACGCTGCGGCCGCGCTGTCGGCTGCCGATGCCATCGGCGCCAAGGGCGTCGCGCTGGACGGCGCGTTGCAGGAGCTCGCCCGGCTCATCCGTCAGGCGGCGCTCTACAAGGCGCTGCCGGCCGCCGCGCCCGACCTTCCGCCAACGCTGGTCGATCTGGCTGCGCGACTCTCCGCGACGGATCTTCAGGTGCTTTACCAGATCGCCGTGCATGCCCGCTCAGAACTCGACTGGGCACCCGACGCCGAGTCGGGCTTTGGCATGGCGGTGTTGCGTATGCTGGCGCTGGCCGGCCCGGAAGGCGAGGCTGGCCGGGTCACGGCAGGTGGCGCTGCGGACAAGCCCCGAGCCGCCCCGCCGATCGCCGCTGCGACGCCGCCGCAAGCGCAGTCCGGTGCCGCGCGAGACACGCGCGATACCGCACCCGCGCCGCAGTCCTCGCCGGCCGGGCATTCGGTGATCCAGCCGCCTGCAGCGGCCGCCGAGACCGCTGCAGGCGCCCGAACCACCGTCGACAGCATCTCTGAAGGACCCTTCGGGGGTGACTGGCCGGCGCTGGTGGAGCGCATGGACCTCGGCGGCAAGGTGCGCATGCTCGCAGACCGCTGCGTACTGGCAGGCTACGACGACACCACCATCCGGCTCGAACTCGGCGCAGCGTTCCGTCGCATGCTTGACGCGGCCGCGCGCGAGCGCCTTGTTGAGGCGGTGAGTGGGACGCTCGGCCGTTCGGTGCAACTGGATATCGCGGTGGTCGAGCAGCCGGAGCAGGCGGTTGGCGATACCCCGCTTGCACGACGCGAATCGGCGCGCGCGGCACAGCAGGCGCAGGCGGTCGAGTCGATCCGCAGCGACCCTTTCGTGCAGGGCTTGATCAACGAGATGGGCGGGGTGCTGCAGGATGCCAGCATCCGCCCCTTGCAGGACCCGACAGGCAACGTTTCAGGAGGACTCTGAAGATGATGAAGGGCGGACTCGCCGGGCTGATGAAGCAGGCCCAGCAGATGCAGGAGAAGATGAACCGGGCGCAGGAGGAACTCGGCGCCACCGAGGTCGAAGGCAAGTCCGGCAATGGCATGGTCAGCGTGACCATGAGCTGCCGCCATGAGACGCGCCGCGTGCGCATCGACCCGTCGTTGATGGCCGACGCCGACGACCGCGAGATGCTCGAAGACCTGATCACCACCGCGCTCAACGATGCCGTGCGACAGGTCGAGGCGACCACGCAAGCCAAGATGTCCGGGCTGACCGCCGGTCTGCCATTGCCACCCGGCATGAAGCTGCCCTTCTGACGGGGCACGAGAGGGTGGAGTCGCCATCGGCACTGGGTGCGCTCATCGAGGCGCTGCGGGTACTGCCGGGCGTCGGGCCGAAGTCGGCGCAGCGCATGGCCTATCACCTCCTGCAGCGCGACCCGGTCGGTGCCGACCGTCTGGCGGCGGCTGTGACGCGCGCACGTTCGACCATCGGTCACTGCCAGCTGTGCAACACCTTCACCGAGCAGGAGGTTTGCGCGCTGTGCGCGAGCAGCGAGCGCGACCGCGGTCTGCTGGCGGTGGTCGAGACGCCGACCGACCTCCTGCGTATCGAGCAGACCCAGACCTACCGAGGACTCTATTTCGTGCTGCTCGGCAAGCTGTCGCCGCTGGACGGCATCGGGCCGCGGCAACTGGCCCTCGACGCGCTGGGCCAGCGGGTCACTGGCGGCGAGGTGAGCGAGGTGATCCTGGCGACCGGTTTTTCGGTCGAAGGCGAAGCGACAGCCCAGTATCTGGCGGCATGGCTCGGTGAGCGCGGCATCCGCGTCACACGCATCGCGCGGGGTCTGCCGGTGGGCGGCGAACTCGAGTTCGTCGACAGCGGAACCTTGGCGCAGGCCTTGATCGACCGACGCGAGGTGGGTGACTGACTGATGTTGCCGCAGGGGCGAGGTGGAAACTCTGCGCCGCCTGATGCATCCTCAGGAGTGAAGATGCGGCCCGCACAGGGGCCTTGGACGGATGTCAAGGAGAACGGCGCGATGCGCAGCATTCTGGTAGTCAATCCCAAGGGTGGTGCCGGCAAGACCACGCTCACCACCAACGTCGCGTCCTACCTGGCGCGCAAGGGCG
>DALYGT010000108.1:3367-5466 GCA_031971375.1 Burkholderiales bacterium
GCCGGCAAGACCACGCTCACCACCAACGTCGCGTCCTACCTGGCGCGCAAGGGCGAGCGTGTGACCATCGGCGACCTCGACCGCCAGCAGTCAGCGATGGCTTGGCTCGAGTTCCGTGACGAGGCGCTCCCGCGCGTACAAGGCTTCGATGCCCGCGACGGGTGGGAGAAGAAGCTGCCCAAAGGCACCACGGCCCTCGTCATCGACGCGCCGGCAGGCATCCATGGCAGCAAGCTCAGTGACAGCCTCAAGGCCGCCGACAAGGTCCTGGTTCCGGTCCAGCCTTCGCTGTTCGATATGGCCGCGACCGAGGAGTTCTTGCGGCTGGTCGCCGAGGAGAAGTCGGTGCGCAAGCAGAAGACCTTTGTCGCGCTGGTGGCGATGCGTGTCGACCCGCGTACGCGCACGGCCGCCATGCTCGAGCGTTTCCTCACACATTTCGAGTTGCCGGTGCTCACCTACCTGCGTGACACGCAGGTCTACCCGACCGCAGCGGCGGAAGGACGTTCGTTGTTCGACATCGCGCCGAGCCGGGCCAAGCGCGAACTGGCCAACTGGGAACCGCTGACCGCCTGGATCGACAGTTGAGGCTTATTCCTTGCCGTACTTGCGGCGGACCTGACGCGCCTCGGCTTCGAAGTGGCTCCAGAAGATGCCGACCGTGAAGATGGCGATGGTGCCGAGAATGAGGAACAGATCGAGCTTGCTCATGGGTGTGTCCGGGGTCGGGTCGAAGGTTGTCGTGGACGAAAGATAGTCATAGCGCCTTGACTTGTCCATACTCGGCACCGGGCGTGGAGCGGCACCGAGCCGCATCATGCTTTGCGCGGCATGGGGCGTTTGTGCGGTATACTCGTATCTCTACAGACGCGGGGTGGAGCAGTTGGCAGCTCGTCGGGCTCATAACCCGAAGGTCGCAGGTTCAAGTCCTGCCCCCGCAACCACACAAGCAGCCCGCTGATCCATATGGAACAGCGGGTTTTTTGTTGGTACTGTTGACCCGAGACGCAGGAGGCGACACGTGGGTTCTTTCAGCATCTGGCATTGGCTTATCGTCCTTCTGGTGGTGGTGCTCGTGTTTGGCACCGGCCGTTTGCGCAACGTCGGCAAGGACCTCGGAGAGGCGGTCAAAGGCTTCAAGAAGGGCATGCGTGAGGGTGATGACGACGCCCCGCCGCACGTCGAACCGGGCCAGGCCCGGCACACCATCGAGGGCGAGTCGCGACGCACCGACGGCAACCATGGCCACTGAGTCACGCTGGCGCCGCTGAGGCAGTCCGGCCCAGGTTCACCGCACACGGTCCTGCGATACCCCATGTTCGACGTCGGCTTTGGTGAACTCATCGTGATCGGCGTGGTGGCACTGCTCGTGCTCGGGCCGGAGCGCATGCCCAAGCTGGCGCGCGACGTCGGGCGCTGGGTCGGCAGCGCGCGCCGTTACGTCAACCGGATCCGTGAGGACATCGACCGTGAGGTCGAGTTGAACGAGTTGCGCCGTCTGCGCGACGAGATCGAGGCCAAGGCACGCGAGGCGGCGCATCAGGCCGGCACCATGCGGGCGGATGTCGAGTCGGAGGTGCGTGGCGACCCCGGTGACAGCCGACCGCCGCCGACCCCATGAGCGAGCCCGTGCCGCCCGGCGGCGACGACATCCCGCAGGAGATGTCGCTCGTCGACCACCTCGTCGAACTGCGCAGCCGGCTGCTTCGCAGCGTTGTCGGGGTGCTGGTGGTGTTTGTCGGGCTGGTGCCTTTCGCGCAGCAGATCTACACCTGGCTCGCACACCCGCTGCTGGCGCGACTGCCTGCTGGCACCAGCATGATCGCCACTGGCGTCACCACGCCGTTCTTTGTGCCGATGAAGGTCGCCGCGCTGGCCGCCTTCCTGCTGGCATTGCCGTGGGTGCTGTATCAGGCCTGGGCGTTCGTTGCGCCGGGGCTCTATGCCCACGAGAAGCGCTGGGTCGGACCGCTGGTGGTGGCCAGCACCGGCCTGTTCTTTGCCGGGATGGCCTTTGCGTATTACGCCGTCATGCCGATGGTGTTCGCCTTCGTGACCGGCTTTGCGCCCGAGGGCGTCGCAGTGATGACCGACATCGC
>DALYGT010000109.1:0-2320 GCA_031971375.1 Burkholderiales bacterium
AGCGCCGGCAGCAGGACCTCACCCAGATTGGCGCGGTAGTAGTCGGCGGCAAAGGTGGCCAGTGCCAACACCTCGGCCGGCACCGGCGGCGCGCGGCGGTCGACCGCTTCGATGGGCTTGAGTTGCTCGGCCGGCCATTCGCTGGCCACATCCACGGCCAGCACCACGCCCGCCATGCGCCGTCGCCCGAACGGCACGATGACGCGACGCCCGACATCCTCCGCGGTCAGCGGGTCATCGGGCGGGGCGAGGTAGTCGAATGGGCCGGCGAGCGGGACGTCAAGCGCGACACGGACCGCGTGCGGCGGATCCACACGCCCCCCGGCAACCCAATCCGTCTCTGGCCCAGCCACCTGTCTGCGAGCGGCCACACCAGGGTCAGCGCCCCCTGTGCCGGCCGCGCCCGCATCGGCCGCGTCAGGCTGCGGCCGGCTGGGCGTGATATTGCCGGCTGAGGCTGTGGACGGCGTCGATGAGGGCGGCGACATGCTCCGGCGGAGTGTACTGGCTGATGCCGTGCCCGAGGTTGAAGACGTGTCCCGGGCCGTGGCCGAAGCTCGCCAGCAGGCGCGCCACCTCATTGCGGATCGCCTCCGGCGGCGCGAACAGCGCCGAGGGGTCGAAATTGCCCTGCAGCGCGACCTTGTCGCCGATGCGCGAGCGGGCGTTGCCCAGGTCGGTGGTCCAGTCGAGGCCGACGGCGTCGCAGCCGGTCGCCGCGATCATCTCCAGCCACTGGCCACCGCCCTTGGTGAAGACGATGTTGGGCACGCGCACGCCGTCGTGTTCCTTCTTGAGCCCGGCCACGATCTGCGCCAGGTAGCGCAGCGAGAACTCGCGGTAGGCATGCGTCGAGAGCGCACCGCCCCAGCTGTCGAACACCATCACCGCCTGCGCGCCGGCCTCGATCTGCGCGTTGAGGAAGGCGATCACCGCCTTGGCGTTGATGTCGAGGATGTGGTGCAGCAACTCCGGCCGCGAAAGCATCAGCGCCTTGATGTTGCGGTAGTCCTCGCTGGCGCCGCCCTCGATCATGTAACAGGCCAGCGTCCACGGGCTGCCGGCAAAGCCGATCAGCGGCACGCGGCCGGCCAGACCCTTGCGGATCTGGGTGACCGCATCGAGCGCGTATTTCAGCGTCTCTGTCGGGTCCGGCACCTGCAACGCCTTGATGGCGGCCTCATCGCGCAGGGGGCGCTCGAACTTGGGGCCCTCGCCCTCGGCGAAGTACAGGCCGAGACCCATGGCGTCGGGGATGACGAGGATGTCGGAGAAGAGGATCGATGCGTCGAGGTCGTAGCGGTCGATCGGCTGCAGCGTGACCTCGGTCGCGAAGTCCGGGTTCTTGCACAGGCCGAGGAAGCTGCCGGCGCGCTTTCGGGTGGCGCAATACTCGGGCAGGTAGCGGCCGGCCTGGCGCATCAGCCACAGCGGCGTGTACTCGGTGGGCTGCCGCAGCAGGGCGCGCAGGAAGGTGTCGTTCTTCAGCATGTGGCTGTTCCGGTTGTGTTTGTTTGATTTACGTACAGAAAGCGTAACACGGAATTGACACTTTTCTGGACAGCAAAAAGCCCGGCCGGGTCCCGCCCGTGTCCCGATGCCACCGTCAGGACCGACAACACCGGTCATCCAGACGATGCGCGGTTGCGGCGGGGCGCGGATGATGTGACGCATGGAGACCAGAACATTCGTTGACAGGACAGCTATTGAAGGGACGGCTATTGACGGGACATCCATTGACGGGACACCCATTCACGGGACACCCGTTGACGGGACATCTGGGCGGAACCAAAATGGTTCCGCCCGGGAAGGGCGAACCTTTGAGGTGTCCACCATGCCCGTCACCATCACGCTCAAGAACATCCCCGAACCGTTGTACGAAAGCCTCAAGGAAGCTGCGGCCAAGAACCGGCGCAGCCTCAACGGCGAGGTGCTCGAACGTTTGCAGGCGTCGGTGGGTGGCTGGGGTGCCCTCACCGTAGAGGAGCGACTCGAGCGGATCCGTGCGGTAAGGGTCACGCTCAAGGGCGGGCCGTTCGATCCCGAAGAACTTGAGCGCTACATCAACGAGGGCCGACCGTGATCGTTGTCGACACCAACGTTCTGGTGGCACTTTTCATGAGATCGCCACAAGGGTTTGCGGCCGAAGCGCTGTACCAGAGAAATCCGAGGTGGGCCGCGCCGCGGTTGTGGCGCAGCGAGATGCGGAACGCCCTGAGCCGATACCTGCGGGCAGGCCATATCGACTTGGCATCGGCGCGCGAGATTCAAGCCAATGCGGAGCATCTCATCGCCGAGAACGAGTACGGACTGGATTCCG
>DALYGT010000109.1:2420-5431 GCA_031971375.1 Burkholderiales bacterium
ACCAGATCCGAGCCACGCACCATGTCGCCGCCAGCGAACACCTTGGGGTTGCTGGTCTGGCCGGTCGGGCCGTTCTTGCTCAATTTGATGCGGCCATCGCCCTCGGTGTCGATACCGAACTGCGCGAACCACGGCGACGGGCTCGGGCGGAAACCGAACGCGATGATGACGTTGTCGGCGGGGATGATCTCCTCGCTGCCCGCCACCTCGACCGGCACGCGGCGGCCGCTGGCATCCGGCGGGCCGAGTTCGGTGGTCACCACCTTGACGCCCTCCACCTTGCCGTTGCCGACGATGGCCACCGGTTGGCGGTTGAACAGGAACTGCACGCCCTCCTCGCGGGCGTTGGCCACCTCGCGGCGGCTGCCGGGCATGTTGGCCTCGTCGCGGCGATAGGCGCAGGTCACGCTGGCGGCACCCTGGCGGGTGGCGCTGCGGTTGCAGTCCATCGCGGTGTCGCCGCCGCCGAGCACCACCACGCGCTTGCCCTTCATGTCGTGGAAGACCTCGCCCGGCTGCGCCCAGCCCTGGTTGCGGTTGACGTTGGCGACCAGGTAGGGGAGCGCCTCGACCACGCCCGGCAGGTCCTCGCCGGGGAAGCCGCCCTTCATCGAGGTGTAGGTGCCCATGCCGAGGAACACCGCGTCGAACTCGTCGATCAGTTGCTGGAAGGGGATGTCACGGCCCACATCGACGCCCAGACGGAACTCGACGCCCATGCCCTCCATCACCTCGCGGCGGGTCTGGACCACGTGCTTCTCGAGCTTGAACTCGGGGATACCGAACGTCAGCAGCCCGCCGATCTGCGGGTAGCGGTCGAAGACCACCGGCTTTACGCCATTGCGCACGAGGATGTCGGCGGCACCCAGGCCTGCCGGGCCGGCACCGATGATGGCGACACGGAAATCAGTCGGCACCACTCCGCTCATGTCCGGGCGCCAGCCCTGCGCGAAGGCGGTGTCGGTGATGTACTTCTCGACCTGGCCGATGGTCACCGCGCCGAAGCCCTCTTCCAGCGTGCAGGCGCCCTCACACAACCGGTCCTGCGGGCAGACACGGCCACACATCTCGGGCAGCGAGTTGGTCTGGTGCGACAACTCGGCCGCCTCGAACAGGCGCCCCTCCTGGATCAGCGCGAGCCAGTTGGGGATGTAGTTGTGGACCGGACACTTCCACTCGCAGTAAGGGTTGCCGCAAGCCAGACAGCGGCCCGCCTGCTCACCCGCCTGCTCGGCGTCCATGGTGGCGTAGATCTCGCGGTAATCCTTGATGCGGATGACCGGCTTGGCCTTCTCGCCATCACGGCGTGGCTTGTCGAGGAACTGGAAGGGATCGCGTTTCATAAGGTTCTCAGGCGGGGACGGCCTCGGCGGCGCGCGGCAGGTCGGCCACCAGCGTCTGCATGGTCATGCGGCGCGGCTTGACCAGCCACACCTTCTGCAACGTGGCATCAAAGTCGGCGAGCAGCACCTTGGCGCGGGCCGAGCCAGTAAATACCAGGTGGCGTTCCATCTGCGCCCGGAGGAAGGCGCGGTAGGGCGCACCGTCGGCGTCCGTGATGCGGTGCGTGTCGACCATCTCGCGGTTGACGCGGCCGGCAAACAAACCAGACTCGTCGTAGATGAAGGCCATGCCGCCGCTCATGCCGGCACCGAAGTTGACGCCAGTGTCGCCGAGCACGACCACGCAGCCACCGGTCATGTACTCGCAGCCGTGGTCGCCCACGCCCTCGACCACTGCCGAGGCACCGCTGTTGCGCACGCCGAAGCGCTCACCAGCCATGCCAGCCGCAAACAACTCGCCCGCAGTGGCGCCGTAGAGGCAGGTGTTGCCGATGATGATGTTGCGATGCGCCTCGTAGGTGGCCGCGCGCGGCGGGAACACGATCACGCGACCGCCGGCCATGCCCTTGCCAACATAGTCGTTGGCGTCGCCCTCGACGCGGAGCGTAAGACCGGGCGCGTTCCACACGCCGAGCGATTGGCCTGCGCTGCCCTCGAAGTCCACCGTGATGCAGTCGTCCGGCAGACCGGCAGAGCCCCAACGCTTGGCGATCTCGCCCGAGACGCGCGCACCGATCGAGCGGTTGTAGTTGCGGATGCCGTAGCGCAGCCGGACCGGCGTCTTGCCGGCCACAGCAGCCGCCGTATCGAGCACCATCTGCTCGGCCAGCTCGCCCTTGTCGAACGAGGGATTGCGGTCCTGGATGCAGAAGCGCGGCTCGTCCGCCGGAATGTCGCCGTGCGAGAGCAGCACGTCGAGCTTGAGACGCTGCTGCCGCTCGGTCTCGCCGGGCAGCAGCTCGAGCAGGTCGGTGCGGCCGATGAGCTCCTCGAGTGAGCGCACGCCCAGCTTGGCCAGCCACTCGCGGGTCTCCTCCGCCACAAAACGGAAGAAATTGACCACCATCTCCGGCAGGCCGATGAAGTGCTCCTTGCGCAGGGTGACGTTCTGCGTGGCGACGCCAGTGGCGCAGTTGTTGAGGTGGCAGATGCGCAGGTACTTGCAGCCCAGCGCGATCATTGGCGCGGTGCCGAAGCCGAAGCTCTCCGCACCCAGGATCGCTGCCTTGACCACGTCGAGGCCGGTCTTGAGGCCGCCGTCGGTCTGCACCAGCACGCGGCCGCGCAGGCCGTTGGCGCGCAGCACCTGCTGCGCCTCGGAGAGGCCGAGCTCCCACGGCGTGCCGGCGTACTTGACGCTGGTCAGCGGGCTCGCGCCGGTGCCACCGTCATAACCCGAGATGGTGATGAGGTCGGCGTAGGCCTTGGCCACGCCCGCGGCCACGGTGCCGACACCCGGCTCGGCGACCAGCTTGACCGAGACCAGCGCGTCCGGGTTGACCTGCTTCAGGTCAAAGATCAACTGCGCGAGGTCCTCGATAGAGTAGATGTCGTGGTGCGGCGGCGGCGAGATCAGCGGCGTGCCGGGTTTGCAGTGTCTGAGTCTCGCGATGGTGTCGCTCACCTTGTCGCCCGGCAGCTGGCCACCCTCGCCGGGCTTGGCGCCCT
>DALYGT010000110.1:0-5412 GCA_031971375.1 Burkholderiales bacterium
CTGTTCGGGCTTGAGGGTGAGTGGTTGTTTCTTGACCTCGACATGCTCATCTGTGGCCCGCTCGATGATTTCTTTACCTATCGCCCTGAACTCGACTTCGTCGTCATGCAAAACTGGACACAGCCCGGAAAGGGGATCGGCAACACGTCCGTCTACCGTTTCCGCGTCGGTGCGCTCGACTGGATATTGCAAAAACTGCTGGCTGAACAGGACAGGGTGCTGCGTGAGTTCCCCAATTCGCAGACCTTCATCTCCAGGACGCTCGGCCGTCCCGAATTCTGGCCCGACGATTGGTGCAAGCTATTCAAGGTCGACTGCGTCCCGCCATGGCCGCAACGGTTCTGGCAGATGCCACGACTACCGGAGGGGGCTCGGACGGTGGCTTTCCCGGGCTCGCCAAAACCCGAGGAAGCGCTTCTGGGTCAATGGCCGACGCGCTGGTACAAGAGGTTCTACAAGTTCATCCGGCCCACGCCATGGGTCTCGGATCTGTGGGGCGGTCGCCGTCCTCAAGGCTGAGCGCGTGTCCCGAAACTCGTTCAAATCAGCACTATTGCAAATCGGCGTTCTTGTCCGGTACGGCACCCTTCAGCCCGAATGGGCATCGATCCCGGGCAGTCCGCGGAGGGTGGCGATGGATGCTGCTGACGGTAGGGCTCGCAAGAAATTATTGTTCGAGTCCGTGAGGGGGCGGGTCTCGACCCCGATGATGTTCTGGCGTGACCATGTACAGCGCCATCCCCAAGGGCTTTACCTCGACGTAGGCGCCAACTATGGCGAGTGTTTTGCGTTCGGGAGTTACCCGACCGGTTCTTGTGTCGCCATCGAGGCCAACAGCCACCTCATCCCTTACCTCGAGCGGACGCGCGACGACCACCCTTGCCGCGACCGAATCAAGATCGTCCACGCATTGATCGCGGCGGAACGTGACGAACAAGCCTCGCTCTTTTTCGACCCCAAGTGGACTGGCGGGGGTTCCGCAGCACCCGGCAGGTCGGGCCTGCGCGAACTGGTCGTGTCGACGGAGACGCTGGAGAGCATCCTCGAGAAGAATGCCCCTGGCCATGACTCGCCCATCGTCATGAAGATGGACATCGAGGGATACGAAGGTCAGGCGTTGAAAGGGTTCCCAAGCCTGTTTGAGTGGCCTCGGGTGGTCGGCATCCTCGAGTTCGACACCGATCTTTTGTCCCAGGCAGGGACAGACGCCAGGGACCTGTATGAGTTGATGGCCCGGCATTTTTCGGTTTACCTGACGTTCAACCACCAACGACGCTTGCAGACCCTCGACAGTTGGGAGGCGCTGCAACGATGCTCAGGCCGTGGCGGACGACTGCATCGCGACTTGGTCTTTGCCTCGTCTAAAGACATGATCAGCCCGGGTTGGCTCGGCTAATTACTCGGAAAAACGCGTGAAACTCATTCTCTGTATGAAATGGGGCAGCAAATACCCTGCCGCCTACGTCAACATCCTCTATGCGAGCGTGGCGCGGAACATCACCGGACCGTTCCGCTTCATCTGCATGACGGATGACCCGACCGGCCTGAGGCAGGAGATCCTCGTCCATCCGATCCCGGACCTGGGCTGCGAAATCCCGCCTGACGTACCGGGCATGTGGCGCAAGACGGTGCTGTGGTCTGCAAACCTGTGCGGGGAGACGGGTCCAGCGTTGTTCATCGATCTCGACGTCGTGATCACTGGCAACCTCGACGGCTTCTTCGAGTTCGGTGAGCCGAACGACGTGATCCTCGCGCGCAATCCGGTGCGTCCGTTCGAGCGGCTCGGGCAGTCTTCGGTGTTTCGCTTTCCGATCGGTGGGCACACCTACATGCTCGATGACCTCCGCGCCGACCCCGTGGGCGTCAGCCGAAAATACCGTTTCGAGCAGCGCTACACCACCAAGTGCATCCGCCCCGGCATCCGTTTCTGGCCGCGGGGCTGGGTCGCCCACTTCCGTTTCCACTGTCTCGGGGGACTTTTGACCCGCTACCTCCGGCCCGCGAGGCTGCCGTCTGCCGCCAAGATCGTCATCTTCCCCGGGGGTCCCAAACCTGAGGGCGCGATTGTTGGTCGTTGGTACCCCGAATTGCCGCGGGTGGGTGCTTTGACGCATCTGACAGACCCTTCGAGCCGGAAGCCTGGTCAGGCCTGGCGCGCACATGCGCGTCGTTACCTGCTGCCGGTCCGTTGGGTGGCCGAGCACTGGCGCGAGTAAGCCGGCCGATGTCCACCCTCCTCCTCGTCGACGGCTCCTCCTACCTCTACCGCGCATACCACGCCCTGCCCGACCTGCGCACGCGCAGCGGCGAGCCGACCGGTGCCTTGCACGGCGTCATCAACATGCTGCGGCGCCTCGCCGGCGAGTACCCGAGCGCGAACCGTGCAGTAGTGTTCGACGCCAAGGGCAAGACCTTCCGCGACGACCTCTACCCCGAATACAAGGCGCACCGGCCGTCGATGCCGGAGGACCTCTCCGCCCAGATCGAGCCCATCCACGCCGCGGTGCGCGCGCTGGGCTGGCCGCTGCTCATGGTTGAGGGCGTCGAGGCCGATGACGTGATCGGCACGCTCACCGCGCTGGCCTCCGCGCGCGGCTGGCAGACCGTCATCTCCACCGGCGACAAGGACCTCACCCAACTGGTCGACGACCACGTGCTCTGGGTGAACACGATGAGTGGCGAGGTGCTCGACCGGCCGGCAGTGGAGGCCAAGTTCGGCGTCGGGCCGGACCGCATCGTCGACTACCTGGCACTGGTCGGCGACAGCGTCGATGGCGTGCCCGGCGTCGAGAAGTGCGGGCCCAAGACTGCGGTCAAGTGGCTGCAGGCGCATGGCTCGCTCGATGGTGTCATCGCGCACGCGGCCGACATCTCTGGCGTGGTCGGCGAGAACCTGCGCCGGCACCTCGACTTTCTGCCGCGCGGCCGCGAGCTGGTCACGGTGCGCCGCGACATCCCGTTGCCGGTCGCGCTCGACGACATCGCCGCGCAACCGCCAGACACCGACGCGCTGCGGGCCATTTACAGCCGCTACGAGATGCGCAGCGCGTTGGCGGCGCTGGAGGGCGGCACCAAGGCCGGCGACGCCGCTGTGCTGGCCGGGGAGGGCGAGGGCGCGGCGAGCTTGTCGGGCAAAGGTGCGCTACCGGTGCGGCCGGGCAGTTCAGCGCGTGGAGCCGCGGCCGCTGACCCGGGCGCCTTCGCCGGCGAGGGTGCCTGTCCAGCGCAGCGCGCGCCGGTGATGGCCTACGACACCGTGCTCACGCCAGCGGATCTCGACGACTGGCTTGCGCGGATCACTCGCGACCAACCCGTGGCCCTCGATACCGAGACCACCAGCCTCGACCCCATGACCGCCAAGCTGGTCGGTCTTTCGCTCTGCACGCAGGCCGGCCACGCCTGCTACATCCCGCTGGCGCACCGCTACGCCGGCGCGCCGGACCAGCTGCCCTTCGATGCCACGCTCGACCGGCTCAAGGCTTGGCTCGAGTCCGACCACCCCAAGATCGGCCAGAACCTCAAGTACGACCGGCATGTGCTGGCAAATCACGGTATCGCCCTCGGCGGCGTGGTGGGCGACACGCTCTTGCAGTCGTACGTATTGGAGAGCCACCTGCGCCATGACCTCGAGTCGCTGGCGCGGCGGCATCTCGACAGTGACTCGATGAGTTACGAGTCGATCTGCGGCAAGGGCGCCTCCCAGATCGGCTTCGACCAGGTCGATCTCGACACCGCGACCAAGTATTCGGCCGAGGACGCTGACCTGACCCTGCAGGTGCACGCCCATCTGGCGCCGCAGATCGCCGCCCAACCCGGCTTGGAGCGCGTCTACCGCGACATCGAGCTGCCGCTGTCCCAAGTGCTGTTCGAGATGGAGCGGGTCGGCGTGCTGGTCGACCCCGCGCTGTTGCTGACGCAATCCGACGAACTTGGCCGTGCCATGGCCGCGCTGGAGGAGAAAGCCTACGAGGCCGCCGGCCAGCCGTTCAATCTGGGCAGCCCCAAGCAGATCCGCGAGATCCTGTTCGACCGCCAGCAGCTGCCGGTCATCAAAAAGACGCCCAGCGGTGAGCCGAGCACCGATGAAGACGTGCTGCAGCAGCTCGCGCTCAACTACCCGCTGCCCAAGCTCATCCTCGAGCACCGCGGGCTCTCCAAGCTCAAGAGCACCTACACCGACAAGCTGCCGCGCATGGTCAACCCGGCCACCGGGCGTGTGCACACCAGCTTTGGCCAAGCTACCGCAGTGACCGGGCGGCTCTCGTCGAGCGAGCCGAACCTGCAGAACATCCCGGTGCGCACCGCCGAAGGCCGGCGCATCCGCGAGGCCTTTGTCGCGCCGCCGGGGCACGTGTTGGTAAGCGCTGACTACTCGCAGATCGAGTTGCGGATCATGGCGCACGTGTCGCAGGACCCGGGCATGGTGCGCGCCTTCGCGCACAACGAGGACATCCACCGCGCCACCGCTGCCGAGGTCTTTGGCGTGACACCTCTGGAGGTGACGCCCGACCAGCGGCGCACGGCAAAGGTCATCAACTTTGGCCTGATCTATGGCATGAGCGCCTTTGGCCTCGCACAGAACCTCGACATCGAGCGCTCCGCCGCGCAGACCTATATGGAGCGGTATTTCGAGCGCTACCCCGGGGTCAGGCGCTACATGGAAGCGACGCGCGCACTGGCCCGCGAGCAGGGGTTCGTGGAGACCGTGTTCGGCCGCCGCCTCTGGCTGCCCGACATCCGCGGTGGCAACGGGCCGCGCCGCGCCGCCGCCGAGCGCGCCGCCATCAATGCGCCGATGCAGGGCACTGCTGCGGACATCATCAAATTGGCCATGCTGCGCGTGCAGGCGTGGCTCAAGTCATCGGAGCTGCGGTCGCGCCTCATCCTGCAGGTGCATGACGAACTGGTACTTGAGGTGCCGGAGGTCGAGGTCGAGACAGTCATGCGCGAACTCCACCGCATCATGGAGGGCGTTGAGGGATTGTCGGTTCCGCTGCTGGTGGAGGTCGGTGCCGGGCCCAACTGGGAGCGGGCGCACTAGACGCCGGAGGGGCGTCCCGGGGCGCTGCGCTACAATCCGTCGGTCCGTTTTCCCAACCTCCCGGAGTCAAACCATGTCCGAAAAGATCCTCTTCCGCACCGGCGAAGCGACAGTCCTTGCCAAGGAAGGCCAGTTCACCGACGCCATGCCCGAGATCCTTATCGGCGACGTCTCCGGCCCGGTCGGGCAGGCCTTTGCCAACATGATGGCGCAGTCGGCCGGCCACACCTGCATGTTCGCGGTGCGCGCCTGCAACCACCAGGTCCGCCCGGCGACCATGATGGCGACCAAGGTCACCATCAAGAACTCGGCCTACATCAACCTGTTCGGTGGCGTGGTCCAAGCCGCCACTGCCGACGCGGTGGTCGACT
>DALYGT010000111.1:0-5395 GCA_031971375.1 Burkholderiales bacterium
GCAGACCAGGCCGTACACGGCGAAGGCGTGCTGGCTGTAGACGGCGCTGGTGCCGGGGCCGAGGAATACCCGGCCGACGATGTCCAGCACGTCGTTGGAGCCGTTGCCGAGGACGATCTGCTCGGGTCGCAGGCCGAACTTGGCGGAGAGTGCCGCCTTGAGCTCAAAGCCGGCACCGTCAGGGTAGCGGGCGAGTTCGCCCAGCGCAGCGGCGGCGGCAGCGATGGCCGACGGGCTCATGCCAAGCGGGTTCTCGTTGCTGGCGAGCTTGACGATGTCCGCCTCGGCGATGCCGGTCTCGCGTGCGAGTTCGGCGATCGGCTTGCCGGTCTGGTACGCAGCGATGCCGCGCACGCTCTGCAGGGCGAGTGCGTCGCAGCTCACAACACCGCCACCGGGTAGGCGCCGAGCACGCGCACGAACGCGGCGACCTGTTCAAGCTCGGCGAGTGCCGCTGCCAGCGCCGGGTCGTCGCGGTGGCCCTCGAGGTCGACGAAGAACACGTACTCCCAGAGACCGGTGCGCGCTGGGCGCGATTCGAGGCGCGTCATGCTCACGCCGTGCCGTGCCAGCGGACCGAGCAGCTCGTGAACCGCGCCAGGACGGTTGCGCGCGCCGACGATGAGCGAGGTCTTGTCCTGACCCGACCGGCCGGACGCGTGGCGGCCGAGCACCCAGAAGCGCGTCGTGTTGTTGGGCTCGTCCTCGATATTGCGATGGGCGATGGCGAGGCCATAGCGCTCGGCGGCGATCTCGCCAGCGATGGCGGCGCTGCCGGCGTCCTCGCTGGCGCGGCGCGCGGCCTCGGCATTGCTCGCCACCGGGATGCGCTGTGCCGCCGGCAGCTCGCGGTTGAGCCACTCGTGGCATTGCGCCAGCGACTGCGCGTGGCTGTAGACGCGCTCGACCGTGCAGTTGTCGTCGGCACGGCGCATCAGATGCTGTTGGACACGCAGCACCACCTCGCCGCAGACAGTGAGCGTGGTTCCGGTCATCAGGTCGAGCGTGCGGCCGACCGCGCCTTCGGTGGAGTTCTCCACCGGCACCACGCCGTAATCGTCGGCGGCCGATTCGACGGCGCGGAACACGTCGTCGATGGTGGCATGTGGGTTGACCGCCGCGGCGTGGCCGAACTGCTTGATCGCGGCGGCCTCGGAGAAGGTCCCGTGCGGCCCGAGGCAGGCGATCGAGAGCGGCTTCTCCAGCGCGAGACAGGCTGACATGACCTCGCGGAACAGGCGCGCCACCACCTCGCCGGACAACGGCCCGGGGTTGGTCGCCTTGAGCCGACGCAGCACCTGCGCTTCGCGCTCCGGGCGGTAGATCGCGACCTTGGCCGCATCGCCGACCGCACCATCGTTCTTGAGCTCGCCGATCTGCCGCGCGACCTGGGCGCGGGCGTTGAGCCGCTCGAGGATCTCGTCGTCGAGCGCGTCGATCTTTGCGCGCAGGCTGGCGAGCGACTCTGGCACGGTGGCTCCCTTATTCCTCTTCGTCGTCGCCCGTCTCGACGACCTTCTCAAGCCCGGCGAGCAGTTCGCCCTCGTCGAGGTTGATCAGCGTCACGCCTTGGGTCGAGCGGCCCATCTCGCGGATCTCCTTGACCCGCGTGCGGATCAGCACGCCACCGGTGGTGATGAGCATGATCTGGTCGTCAGTAGTGACCAGTTGCGCGGCGACCACCTTGCCATTGCGTGCCGAGGTCTGGATGGCGATGACGCCCTGCGTGCCGCGGCCGTAGAGCGGGTACTCGGCGATGGCGGTGCGCTTGCCGAAGCCGCGCTCGGTCGCGGTCAGCACCGACATCGACTCGTCCTCGGCGACCAGCATGGCGATCACCCGGCCACCGCTGGCCAGCTTGATGCCACGCACGCCGCGCGCACCACGGCCCATCGGTCGCACATCGGCCTCGGCAAAGCGCACCGCCTTGCCGGCGTCGGAGAACAGCATGACGTTGCAGTTGCCGTCGGTGATCTGCGCGCCGACCAGCACATCGTCCTCGTCGAGACCGACGGCGATGATCCCCGACGGGCGCGGGCGGCTGAACTCCGACAGCGGCGTCTTCTTGACCGTGCCGCGACGGGTCGCCATGAACACGTAGTGGCCGTCGTCGAACTCCTTGACCGGCAACAGCGCGGTGATCTTCTCGCCCTCCTGCAGCGGGAGCAGGTTGACGATCGGCTTGCCGCGCGCGGTGCGTGTGCCCTGCGGCACCTGGTAGACCTTGAGCCAGTACATCCGCCCGCGGTTGCTGAAGCAGAGGATGTAGTCGTGGGTGTGGGCGACGAACAGCCGGTCGATGAAGTCGTCTTCCTTGGTCGCTGCCGCTTGCTTGCCGCGGCCGCCGCGCTTCTGCGCGCGGTAGTCGTCGAGCGGCTGCGACTTGATGTAGCCGGCGTGCGATAGCGTCACCACCATGTCCATCGGCGTGATCAGGTCTTCGATGCCGAGCTCGGTGGTCGAGGTGATGATCTCGCTGCGACGCTTGTCGCCGAACTGGTCGCGGATCGCTGTCAGTTCCTCGCCGATGATGGTCGTCACCCGCTCCGGGCGCGCGAGGATGTCGAGCAGGTCGGCGATGCGCTCCAGCAGTTCGCGGTAGTCGTTGACGATCTTGTCGCGCTCGAGGCCGGTCAGGCGCTGCAGGCGCAGGTCGAGGATGGCTTGTGCCTGCGTCTCGGTGAGCCTGTAGCCTTCCTGCGAAAGCCCAAAGCCGGGCGGGACGCCGTCCGGGCGGCTTGCCTCTGAGCCGGCGCGGGCCAGCATGGCGGCGACGGTGGGCGAGGGCCAGGCGCGGCCCATCAGGCCCTCACGGGCGTCGGCCGGGGTCGGCGCCGCCTTGATCAGGGCGATGATCTCGTCGACGTTGTCCAGCGCCACTGCCAGACCTTCCTGCACATGCGCCTTCTCGCGCGCCTTGCGCAGCTCGAACACGGTGCGGCGGGTGACGACCTCGCGCCGGTGGCGGAGGAAGGCGTCCAACATCTGCTTGAGGTTGAGCAGGCGCGGCTGGCCGTCGACCAGCGCCACCATGTTGATGCCAAAGCTGTCTTGCAGCTGGGTGTTCTTGTAAAGATTGTTAAGAACGACTTCGGGATGTTCGTTGCGCTTGAGTTCGATCACCACCCGCATACCGGACTTGTCGGATTCGTCCCGTATATCGGAAATACCCTCAAGCCGTTTGTCATTCACCAGTTCGGCGATCTTCTCGAGCAGCACCCGCTTGTTGACCTGGTAGGGCAGTTCGTCGACGATGATGGCCTGACGTTGACCCTTATCGATGTCCTCGAAGTGTGTTCGAGCACGCATGACCACCCGCCCTCGGCCCGTGCGGTAACCTTCCCTAACGCCTGATAGGCCGTAAATGATGCCAGCCGTGGGAAAATCGGGTGCCGGCACAAAGGCCATCAAGTCCTCAACGCTTGCCTCAGGCTGATCGAGCAAATGCAGGCAGGCGGCGGTCACCTCAGACAAATTATGCGGCGGAATATTGGTGGCCATGCCCACCGCAATACCCGATGATCCATTGATGAGCAGGTTGGGAATGCGCGCTGGCAACACGCAAGGCTCCTGCTCTTTGCCGTCGTAATTCGGCTGGAAGTCGACGGTTTCTTTATCGATGTCTTCAAGCAGTAGGCCTGCAATCCGGTCAAGCCTGCATTCGGTGTAGCGCATCGCCGCAGCGTTGTCGCCGTCAATTGAGCCAAAGTTACCCTGGCCGTCGATCAAGGTGTAGCGCAAAGAGAAGTCTTGGGCCATCCGCACCAGCGTGTCGTAAATGGCCGAGTCGCCGTGGGGATGGAACTTACCCATGACCTCGCCGACAACCCTTGCGCACTTGACATAGGGTCGATTCCAGACGTTATTGGCTTCGTACATCGCAAACAAGACCCTGCGATGCACTGGCTTGAGACCGTCTCGAACATCAGGCAGCGCTCGCCCCACGATGACGCTCATCGCGTAGTCAAGGTAGGAGCGACGCATCTCCTCTTCAAGGCTGATGGGGAGTGTTTCTTTGGCGAATAGTTCCATGGAGCTGCCGAAAGAGACTGATCGGACGCGATCAGACGTAAACCTTGCAGTTTACCAGTTAGGATTTCCGCTTCTGAAAGGAATGACTTTGAACACCGAAACCAAGCCCGCCACGCTCCTTTTGCCACGCTGGATTGCGACCGCGGTGCCGGGGCAGTCCTTGCTCACTTCGCAGGGCGTCTTAATTGTTGACGGTCTGATCCGGGAGATCGCAGCACAAGCACAGTTGCTGGCCTCCTATCCCGATGCTGAGCAGATTGAGCTTGCTGATCATTTGCTTATTCCAGGCCTGGTAAATCTACATTGTCATGCGGCGATGTCATTGCTGCGTGGCGTTGGCGACGATCTTCCGCTAGAGCAGTGGTTGGCCTCGCGAATCTGGCCACTCGAGCGCGAACTGCTCTCAGAGTCATTTGTTTACGATGGCAGCCTCTTGGCAGCCTCTGAAATGCTGCGAGCTGGGATCACCACGGTTAATGACATGTACTTTTTTCCCGAAGCAGGGATTGAAGCGATGCGTGTCGCGGGGATGCGGGTTAGTGCCGGACTGATCGTGATCGATTTTCCCTCTGCTTATGCCCACCATGCAGAAGATTATTTGCGCAAGGGCATGGCCATCAGGGACCGTTGGCGTCAAGATCCCCGGGTGAGTTTCTGTCTGGCGCCTCATGCGCCTTACACGGTCTCGGATGCGGTTCTTGAGCAACTTGGGGTCTTGTCGGCAGAACTGAGCCTGCCGGTGCATATGCACCTGCACGAAACAGCTTTTGAAGTCGAGGCCTCTTTGCGTTTGCACGGCTTGAGGCCCCTGCAGCGCATTGCCAAGTTTGGCTTGCTTGGCCCGGATCTCATCGCGGTTCACGCTGTCCACTTCAACGAGGCTGACATGGCGATGATGGCCGCTGCCGCCGCGCATGTGGCGCACTGTCCGCATTCAAACCTCAAGTTAGCGAGTGGCTTTGCACCTATTGACGCGCTATTAAAGGCTGGCGTGAATGTCGGGCTGGGTACGGATGGTGCAGCAAGCAATAACCGGCTCGATTTGCTCGCTGAGGCGGCCAGCGCCGCGAGGCTTGCCAAAGCGGTGGCTGGCGACGCGAGCGCTTTTAGCGCGCTTGAGGTTTTTCATGCGCTCACCCTTGGAGGCGCCACCGCGCTCGGCTTGCAGGATCGCATCGGCTCCATCGAGCAAGGCAAGCAGGCTGATCTTGTGGCGGTTGACTACAGCACGCTGGACGCTTATCCCTGCATGGATCCTCTATCGCATTTGATTTACGTCTGCGGTAGGGAGCAAGTTAGCGATGTCTGGGTAGCAGGCGAGCCTGTTGTCAGAATGAGACAGCCCGTATCGCTGGCTTTCAAT
>DALYGT010000112.1:0-5364 GCA_031971375.1 Burkholderiales bacterium
ATGCAAGGTGTCGTGACCCTATGCCGATGACGGGAGCGATCCCACTGCGGATCGCCGCCAACGGCGAGTCCCACCCCACAAGGTTCGGCAGAGCGCTTCTGATTGTCTTGGGGTGAACGGCAGGTCGATGTCCTCCCGAATCCCGGCGCGGTGCGCGCGCTTAGCGGAAAACATTCTTCATGGCGCGGAGTCGGGCGAAGACGGCGCTGGGCGTTGGCAGTGGCGCCCCGGCCGCGCGACTGGCAGCCTCCACGACTGCTGGCTCGGTGCAGCGAAGGAAGGGGTTGCTTGCGCGCTCGATTGCGAGGGTCGAGGGCAGGGTGACGCGACCGGCGTCGCGCAGTGCCGCGACCTCCGCTGCGCGCGCCTGCAATGCCGGGTTGCCGGCATCGACGGTCAGCGCAAAGCGGATGTTGGCTTGCGTGTACTCATGCGTGCAGTAGACCTGTGTCGCGCCAGGCAGCGCGGCGAGGCGCTCGAGAGAGGCGTACATCACTGCGGGTGGCTGGTCGATGCGGCCGCAGCCGCAGGCGAACAAGGTGTCTCCGCAGAACAGCCGGTTTTGCCCATAATAGGCCACATGACCCACGGTATGACCCGGCACATCCAGCACCTCGAGTTCAAGCTGCGGCGCGCGCAAGGAGACCCTGCTGCCGTCGCCCACGGCGTGGGTGAGGCCGGGGACCGGTTCGCGCGCCGGGCCGTAGACCGGGACATCAGGCCACTCGGCGAGCAGCGCGGCGATACCGCCGACGTGGTCGCCGTGGCTGTGCGTCACCAGTATGGCGCGCAGCGTCAGGCCGAGCTGTGCCAGCGTCGCCTCCACCGGAACCGCATCGCCAGGATCGACCACCACCGCATCGCGACCGTCGTGGAGCAGCCACAGGTAGTTGTCCTCGAAGGCCGGGATCGGCAGCACCTCGAGGCTCGCGTCAAGCTGTTCGCCGTCAGCGACGGCCTGCCTGGCGCTCTGACCCGGTCGGCCGGTGAGCAGGATGTCAGCCTTCTGCGGTGGGGCGGGATGTCGATCGCGCATGGTTGGCAGGTTACCGCATGCCGCTGACCGAAGCCGCCCGCGATTGGTGGCACACGCCGCTCGGCGCGCACCTCCTGGCGCAGGAGCAGGACCTGCTCGACCCTGTTGTGCAGGACGTCTTCGGGTATCACGCCGTTCAGCTCGGCATGCCCGATGTCGATCTGCTGCGCGAGAGCCGCATCCAGCGCCGCGGCATCATCGCCGCAGAGCGTGGCGACGTGCGCGCGCGGCCCGACCAGTTGCCACTCGCCGACCGCAGCGTCGACCTGCTGCTGATGCCGCACGTGCTCGAGTTCGCTGGCAACCCGCACGCGGTGCTGCGCGAGGCCAACCGCGTGCTGATGCCCGAAGGCCGTCTCATCATCGTCGGCTTCAACCCGCTGAGCCTTTGGGGCCTGCGGCACTTTGCCGGCGGAGGCTACCCGTGGGCCGGCCGCTTCATCCCGGTGCCGCGGCTGCATGATTGGTTGCAGCTGCTTGACCTCGACACCCTCGGTGGGCGTTACACCGCCTATGCGCCGCCGCTGCGCAACCCGACCTCGCTGGCACGCTGGGCGTTCATGGAGAAGGCCGGCGACCGCTGGTGGCCGATGGCCGGTGGCGTCTACATGTTGCAGGCGGTCAAGCGCGTGCGCGGACTGCGTGTGCTGCAGTCGCAGCCCTCGCGTCGGCCGGCAGCGCGACCGGTGCTGGTCGCCACCGGTCGCAACCAGCGCCATCTGCGCCTGGTCGAGCGTCGATGACCGCCGCCGCAACAAGCCGGACCGGCGCATCAGACGAAGCCGCTTCGTCCACCCGCGATCCCGCGTCGCAGAGCGTTGACGCCTACACCGACGGGGCCTGCCGCGGCAACCCGGGCCCAGGCGGCTGGGGCGTCTGGCTGCGCTACGGCGACCACGAGAGGGAACTCCACGGCGGCGAGGCGCAGACCACGAACAACCGCATGGAACTGCAGGCGGTGATCGAGGCGCTCGGTGCCTTGAGCCGGCCCTGCCGGGTGCGCCTGCACACCGACTCGCAGTACGTGCAGAAGGGCATGACCGAATGGCTGCCGGGTTGGAAGCGTCGCAACTGGCGCACCGCGGCCGGCGAGCCGGTCAAGAATGCCGACCTCTGGCAGACGCTGGAGGCCGCCGCCGCCCGCCACAGCATCGATTGGATCTGGGTGCGCGGCCACAATGGCCACCACGGCAACGAGCGCGCCGATGCACTCGCCAACCAGGGCTGCGACGGCGTCATGCCGGCGCGCAGGGGCGCCTGATGCGTCAGGTCGTGCTCGACACCGAGACCACCGGCCTCGAGGTGGGGCAGGGTCACCGCATCGTCGAGGTCGCTGCGGTCGAGTTGGTCGACCGTCGTCTCACCGGGCGCCACTTCCACCGCTACGTCAATCCGCAGCGCGATGTCGATGAGGGTGCGCTGCGCGTGCACGGCCTCGACCTCGCCTTCCTCTCCGACAAGCCGCTGTTCGCCGACATCGCCAGTGAGCTGCTCGACTACCTGCGTGGCGCGCAACTGATCATCCACAACGCGCCCTTCGACACCGGCTTCCTCGCCGCCGAGTTCGAGCGGGTCGGCCTGCCGGGTGGCGACGGCACCTTGGCCGATGTGCTCGACACGCTGCCGATGGCGCGCGAGTTGCACCCCGGCAAGCGCAACAGCCTCGACGCGTTGTGCGAGCGCTATGGCGTCGACAACAGTGGGCGCACCCTGCACGGCGCGCTGCTCGACGCCGAACTGCTGGCCGAGGTCTACCTCGCCATGACGCGTGGCCAAGAGTCGCTCATCAACCTGCTCGCGGCAGAGGATGCGGCTGCTCTGGCGGCTGGCGACAGTGGTCTGCAGGGTCTCGAGATCGTCGTCCTTCGGGCCGACGAGGCCGAACTCGCTGCGCACGAGGCGCTGCTTGTCGGCATGGGCGGCAAGCAGCCAGCGTTGTGGTCGCAGGCATGAGCCCGGCACTCGCTGAGTTGGTCGCCGTGCTCATGTCCTGGGCGGTTCAGCTGAGCGGCTACCCGCGGCCGGCGCATATCCCCGAGGTCGAGCTGGTCAAGCACCAGTGGCTGATCGAGCAGGCCTGCGGCGGCCAGGAGTGCCGCGTGCGCGGTTGGCTGCCACCCGGCGACCGCATCTACCTCGACGACACGCTCGACCCGGTGTCGAGCACCATGGACTCGTCGATCGTGTTGCACGAACTCGTGCATTACCTGCAGCGCGAGTCCGGGCGCTTCGGCGACGACTGCGGTGCCGCCGTCGACAAGGAGCGCGAGGCCTACGCCACGCAGCGCAGTTTCCTCGCCGCCTATGGTCAGCACGCGCCGATGTTCATCGTCATGCATGGACTGGCGTGCGCCTCGCCGGGCGGTACGCCGCCGACGCCGGGCGCGCCGGGGATGGCCGAGCCGCATTCCTGAACAGCAGCAAGAGGGCTGCCCAACCGGGACCCGCCATACCGTGGGTTCGGCGCCTGGTGGCGGGACTGGGCGACCGACTCGACGCGTTGCTTGCCAAATCCGCAGGACCCTGTACACTCCGCCGCTTGCGTTGTGACGCGGTGCAGCAAAGCCGCCTCTCAGGACGCGGTCTCGTCCCTGACCCCCGTCTGCCCGGCATGATCCGGCAGCCTCCGACCGGTTGGCGACTTGCCCCGGCGGAAGGTTTTCGCAGCGCCCTCCGTTGATTCCGATGCAGTCGTGCCGACGAGCTGTCTGGCGCGGGAGCGTCTTGCTGCGCCATGACCCATCCGCATCAACGCACCGGCTCCGTCTGGCGTGAGCCCGACCCGGGCACGGATGGACGCAGAGAACAGGAACCAGACGATGTCAGAACACAACGATACCGCCGCTCACAGCGAGACGCCCGCGGACCAACCGCACGCATTTGCCGCGCTCGGCCTCTCCCCCGACCTGATGCGCGCCGTCGAAGAAGCCGGCTACAACCAGCCGACGCCGGTGCAGGCGCAGGCCATCCCGGCCGTCATCGCCGGTCGCGACATGATGGTCTGCTCGCAGACCGGCTCCGGCAAGACCGCCGCCTTCCTGCTGCCGGCCATCGAACGCATGACGCGCACGCCGCGCCAGGGTGCACCGCGCGGTCCGCGTCTGCTGGTACTGTCGCCGACCCGCGAACTCGCCACGCAGATCACCAAGGCCGCCGAACAGTTCATCAAGCCGTTCCGTCGTATGGCGGTGGTCAGCATCCTCGGCGGCATGCCTTATCGCGTGCAGAACGCCATGCTCGCCAAGCCCTACGAGATCCTCGTCGCCACGCCAGGCCGTCTGATCGACCAGCTCGAGCGCGGCCGCATCGACCTCTCCGGGGTCGAGATGCTGGTGCTCGACGAGGCTGACCGGATGCTGGATATGGGCTTTATCGAGCCGGTCGAGGCGATCGCCGCGGCGACGCCAGCGACTCGCCAGACGCTGCTGTTCTCTGCCACGCTCGAAGGCCGCGTCGCCGGCTTGGCGCGCAACCTGCTGCGCGAGCCGCAACGCATCGAGATCAGTTCGCCGCAGACCCGCCACGACAACATCGCCCAGCACATCATCCGGGCCGATGACATGGCCCACAAGAACAAGCTGATGCGTCACATCCTGCTGCAACCGGACGTCACGCAGGCAGTGGTCTTCCTCGCCACCAAGCGCGACTGCGACCGCATCGCGCAGGAGTTGGGCGACGAGGGCTTCTCGGTCGCCGCCATGCACGGTGACATGGAGCAGCGCAGCCGCAACTGGACGCTCAACCAGCTGCGCCAGGGCCGCGTGCAGGTGCTGGTTGCCACCGATGTGGCCGCCCGCGGCATCGACGTGCCGGGGCTGTCACACGTGATCAACTATGACCTGCCGCGCGCCGCCGAGGACTACGTGCACCGCATCGGCCGCACGGGTCGCGCTGGCGCCAGCGGTACCGCGATCTCGTTCGCCGGGCCGTCCGACATCGGCGTGCTCAAGCGCATCGAGCGCTACATCGACCGTCGCGTCGAGCAAATGGTCATCCCGGGCCTGGAGTCGCGCCGTCCGGCGCGCGAGGCCGGCACCGGTGAGCGTCCGGGCGGCCGCAAGCCGGGCTTCGGTCAGAAGCGCCACGGCGCTCCGGGTGGTGGTCGCGGCGGTTTTGGCGGTGGCGGTCGGCCGGGCGGCGAGGGCCGCAACTTTGGCGGTGGGGGTCGCAACGGCGACAGCCGTGGCAAGACCTATCGCTGAGTTCGCACTCGGCGGCGCAAAAAGCCGCCAGCCACAAAAAAGCCGCATCAGCGGCCTTTTTTGTGGAGCGCCGCGTCAGTCGCCGGCGTGGTGCACCACGAAAGCCTTCTCGACCGTGAAGTTGCC
>DALYGT010000113.1:0-5317 GCA_031971375.1 Burkholderiales bacterium
GTTCAGCGAGAGAAAGACAGCCTGCCTGACAATGCCGTGGAACTCGCCGTTCTGCTCATGCATTTCGCGATTCTGCTCGACAAGGAGGGTCATCTCCTGATGCCAATGCTCAAACAGCGTGGTGATCTCCCCGAGCTTGCGGATGTCCTCCTGAAGCAAGGCGAAGCTCTCGCGTATGGCTTCCGTGCCGGACTCACCAGGCCCCGTAGGAGATTCCTTCAGGTGCGCCACCTCGTTCTGAAGCCGCTGGGCCTCCGCCTCAAGGTCGGAGAGACGCATCTGCAAGCTCTCGCAATCCCGAGCCCAAGCTGCCGCACGATCAGCGGAGACGGCAACCTCCTCCCGAGCGGCAGACAAATCAGCCTCCAAAGCAAGCCTCGAAGCCTGGGCTTGGGCACGAACGTCATCGCTCGCAACTTGGGCCAAGCTTAGCCGCAACTTCAGGTCGCGCAACTTTGCGAAAAGCACGACTGCAACAAGGACCGAAACTACCGAGACAAGACCCGACAGCCAGACAATCACGCTTTGGCCCCTTTCGGATCGCCACCCGTCAATGAATCGATCACCTGCCCCAACAAAGAAGATGACTTGGCCGAACCGGGCTTTGGAGCTCGCGCAGCGACCACTGGGGACTCGGGCGACGCCTTTGCCATAAGCTTTGCCGGCAATGAGACTGCCATACGGAACGGTCTGAAATCATCGCCCTCGGCACCACCTGTCAGCCGGATCTCGATATCACCGCCCGCAGACTTGAGGAACTCGCGCACTGCGTCCATCCCGACGCCACGACCTGAGACCTCCGTCACGGCCGCAGCGGTGGAGAACCCCGAAGCAAAGATCAAGTTGGCGACTTCCCGATCCGCCAAGCTTCCGGCACCCTGTCCCAGCAACCCACGCTCAGCCGCTTTGGCACGAACCTTGGCAAGCGCCAATCCACGGCCGTCGTCAAAAAGCTCAAGAAGCACACGATCGCCATCCATCTGCGCAGCGAGTACCACCTCACCGACTGCTTGCTTGCCAGCAGCGATGCGGTCGGCGGCAGTCTCGATCCCATGGTCGATCGCGTTGCGATAAAGGTGCGTAAAGACGTTGCGGAGCAATTCGGAAGCTTGGTGGCGAACATGCACGCCGTTGTCGACGATCTTCACCGCAGGCGGCTCCTTCCCGAGCTCGCGAGCCAAGTCGGGCATCGACCCGGTAACGGGTGCAAGCACTTCGGCCAGCGGTTCTGTGCCCAACAGTTCCAGATCGCAGCGGACCTGCTGCAGAACTGCGGCCATCGTCTCGCGCTCCGCTTGCTTGAGATCGTGTGCACGCAACCAGTCCAGCATGGCCTCCACATGCTCGCGCCGGACCATCACGTACTTTTCCACCGAACCGCGACGCCCCGGTCCGGTTCGACCGAGTGTGACCGTGTTGAGGTTCGCATACTCCTCGAGGCGCGCCGAGACCTGCTCAAGCTGCGCGATCAGTGCTGCAGGGTCGAAGGCAGGTTCGCCAGTGTCGCGCATCGACTGGTAGACCTGCTCGGTGTCGTGCACGAGACTGGTGATGTGCAGCAGGTTGAAGGTCCGCGCATTGCCCTTGATGGTGTGCATGTTGCGGAACAAGCTGGCTAGCAGATCGGGCGATGCGCCACTGGCCGATTGGATCAGTTTCGTGTTTTCTGCAATGAAAGCCCGAGCACCGCTGATGAACTCGTCGAATTTCTCCTGCGGTACGCGCAGGATCTGACCGATCATCTCAAGCTCCTGACGCTGATGATCCGCCTCGGCCATGATCCGGCGCATCTCGGTGACGTCACGCACGCTGACCATGATCTTCTCGACGATGTCGGCGTCGTCGCTGATGGGTGACCACGTGAGTTCGAGGATCTTGACTCGACCGTCCGGCATGGTCTTCTTGACCTCGCCCGGCAACAGGTGCGAGTTGAACTCGAAGTTCATGGTGTCCTCGCCGGAGGCCGCCGCGATGGCAGCTTCCATGCTGGCACGCGCGTCGGCGCTGAGATCGCTGCCCTGGAACAAGATATCGGTGGCTTGCAGGCCGGCGAGGTCGGGCTTCTCGAGGATGGTCTCGAGGTAAGACGAGTACTCGGGATGGATGCCGCCATCGGCGACGATGGTCAGGATGCCCTGCGGAAGCGTGTGCAGCATCACGTTGATGTCGTTGGTCTTGGAGCGCAGCTGCTCGGTGCGCTCGGCCAGACTGCGCGCCATCTCGTTGAAACGATGCGCCACGTCACCGATCTCGTCCTTGGTCGAAACCTCGACCCGTGCCGCAAGATCGCCAGCGGCCATCGTCTCCACCGCCTCCGACAGTCCACGCAGACCGCGCATGATCGAGACGTAGGCGGCGATGAACGCGGTGGCGACCACCAGCAGCGTCATCAGGCTCGCGACCATCACCAGGGCCTGCTCGAGCCGGAGGTGCTCAAGCCGGGCGGCCAACAGGTGGTCGGCTGAAGCGACCACCAGCGCTGTAGAGGCCAGCACCTGCGTCATAGCCTCACGGTGGATGTCGAGGTAAGCCGCGGGTTCCATGTCAAAGTCAGAGGTGTCGAGCATCTTGATGGTGGTCGCCTCTTGCACCTTGGCGAAGGCCACGTTGAGCTGGCGGGCAGCGTTGTCAAGGTCCGACGAGACCGCAGCCTCTGCCCCTGACACCTTGCGCAGGTTCTCCATGCTCCAGTCGGTGAGGGCGTTGAGGTTGCCCTTGGCCAGGGTAAGGTTGCTCCGTTTGCCACCACGGATGGCCTTCCGGGCCAGCGCCTCGACGCCGATCTGCGCTGCGAGACCGCTGTAATGCACCATCCCCGGCAGATGGGTAGAGACGACGTCGAGCAGGCGGCTGCTGGCGAAGTCGCTGTCGGTCAGGAGGCCATTGGCGCCGACGTCGTTCTCGATCTCTTGGCGCAGACGCACCGAAAGCTCGTTCAGGGCATCCTCGTCGCCCTTGTCGATGACAGCGCCGATACGGTCCCAATTTCCCAGAAAGCCCTTGTCGCCCGAGGGCGCGACCGCATAGAGACGCTCTCCTTGAGCCGCAGCCTTGGTCTCGGCGAGGGCCTTGACAGACCGCTGCCGCGCCTCGGGCAGCCGGTCGTCGAGAGCGGCCCCGGCGGCGATACCGTGCTGCACTGCGGCGAGCTCCTGAATCGCTGTCTGCAGCGTCAACGCCGGCAGTTGGACCTTGAGGACCGAGACCTCGCGCTCGAGGTGCGCGACCCGGGAATGGATCTCTTCGAGAAACGTCGCCGTGATCACGAACAGGGGGACGCCAAAGACGATGGCGAACATCCGGAGCTTGTGTTTGAAGGGCAGCTTTCCGACAAAGCTGACCAGTGGCTCGAAAACCTTCAAGGCGACCTCGCTTTCGTGGTGTCCGGAGTGGCGCCGAAGCGCGATCGGCGTCTCGACTACCGGAGGATGCTCCGAGTATCTGGGCGCCAAAGACCAAACTAAATATTACGCATGACATATGACGGTTCAGTTTCAGGTCTTGCGCGGCCCGGATGGCTGACTGGCCAGATGCGGACCAGAAATCAGGAAGGGCGCAAGACGTTCAACAAGCCGCAACATTCTCGCGGTAACCATGTCGGCATTTTTTTCTGGAGACCAATCCCGTGAGCCACCGCCCCTTCAATGTTCTCTTCGTGTGTTCAGGCAACAGCGCGCGTTCGATCATGGCCGAGGGCATCCTCAACCAGATCGGCGCGGGCCGCTTTGTCGCCTATTCCGCAGGCAGCGCGCCGCGTGGTGAGGTGAATCCCAACGCCTTGAAAGTCCTCGAGGACCTCAACATGCCGACGGAACGGGCACGCAGCAAGAGCTGGGCCGAATTTGCCGCGCCGGGTGCGCCCGACCTTGACTTCGTATTCACCGTCTGCGACGTCGCTGCTGGGGAGACCTGCCCGGCGTGGCCGGGACGACCGTTGGTTGCCCATTGGGCTGTCGAGGACCCGGTTATGGCAACTGGCACACCGGAAGTGGTTCTGCGCAAGTTCAAGGACGTCGCGGTGATCCTGCGCCGGCGCATCGAGTTGTTCACGTCCTTGCCGGTCGAAACCCTGAACATGCTCAGCCTCAAGCGCGAGGTCGAGGCCATCGGCGAACGCTGAGGACCAGCGCCGACGCAGCCGCCGCCTGCGCACCAACCTCACCCCAAGCAGCACCAAGAGCGCCCCACGGGTTCGACGTGGGCAAAGTCTCTGCTACACTCCGGCCCCTCACGCAGAGCCACGCACACGGAGAGGTGACCGAGTGGCCGAAGGTGCCTGACTCGAAATCAGGTGTACGGTAACCCCGTACCGTGGGTTCGAATCCCACCCTCTCCGCCAGACCCGCCGCGCACAGATACACGCACAATCAGTGTGTTGTGTGATATTCCCCACGAAGTTGTGACGTGCGTGAGTCACGGATCCGGGCCACTGGTCTAATCTGGATCCATGGACCCGATCCCACTCTTCCCGCTCTCCCACGGCGTTTTCCCCGACGGCCTGCTGCAATTGCAGATCTTCGAGGTCCGCTATCTCGACCTTATCCGCCGCTGCCAGCGCGAAGGCTCACCCTTTGGCGTGCCATGGCTCACCGAGGGCCACGAGGTACAAGTGCCCGGACACACGCCTTCCCTTGCCGCGTTCGGCTGCACGGTCGAGTTGGTCGAGGTGGTCGAGATCCAGCCCGCGTTGCTTGCTGTCTCCTGCCGCGGGCTGCGTCGATTCAAGCTGCTCGATCACGAGCTCGGCGCCTTCGGTGTCTGGTATGGGCGCGTCGAGTGGCTGCCCGACGATGCGCCGGTCGAGATTCCTCCGGACCTGCTACCGCTCGCCGACCAGTTGGGCCAGGTCATCGCCAACGCACAAAAGAAGGGCCGGGAGGACGACTTGCCGCTGTTGAGACCCTACCGGCTCGACGAGTGCGGCTGGGTCGCCAACCGTTGGGCCGAATGGCTGCCACTGACGCTCGGCGACAAGGTCGCACTGCTCGGCTGCGACGACCCCCTGCAACGCCTCCGGGACCTTGCCGACAAACTCGGGCTCGACGACTGACTCGCGGTCAGTCCGCCAACGTAGCGATGCGGTCCAGCACCCTCGTCATGCGCCGCGACGGGATCGCAAAATTGAGTCGCATGAAGCCGTGGCCGCCGGTGCCGAACCGGGCACCTGCCGACAGCCCAAGACCCGCTGCCACCCAACGCCGCATCAGCGCGGCATCATCGACGCCCATGGCGCGGCAGTCGAGCCAGGCGAGGTAGGTCGCGTCGGGCGAGCGGCCATCCACCGGAGATGCCGTGAGGGCCCCGCTTCTGCTGCGGT
>DALYGT010000114.1:0-3021 GCA_031971375.1 Burkholderiales bacterium
ATGCCTGCTCTGCGTCGTCGTGCTGACGCCGTCCGCCGCCGGCGCCGGCACCGACGGCAGTTCGGCAAGCAATTCCCGCTCCGCGAGCCCCGCGTCTGCACCGGCCGGCGTGCTCTTCCGATACACCGACGCCAACGGCCGCACCGTCTACTCGGACCGCCCACCGCCGCCCGGCACCCAAGCGCGCCGGCTCACCTATGTTCCTTCGCCCCCGCGAAGACCGGTGCCACCAATGGCACCGCAAGTGGCACCCATCGTGCCGAACACTCCGACGGCGCTCGCCCGTCCCGCGCCTCCCGAGGCCCCCGGTCGCAGCCAGCAACAGGTCGTCACGGAGGCACTGGCACGCCAGGTCGAGGCACTGCAGTCCGCGCGCAATGCACTAAAAGAGGGCGAAGCGGTCAGAAACGGGGATGAGCGCAACTATCAGCGTTACCTCGACCGGATCCAGGGCCTGCGCGACACCGTCACGCGCCAGGAGGGCGTGGTCGACGCGCTGCAGGGGCAATTGCGTCTGCTCGGCGGCGGCCTCGTCGAGTAGTCGCGCCGGTCGGCCTGAATCTTGCTCCTTCGTGGTCTGACTCTCGCAGACCACCATGTCGCCACTCACTACAGCCCTCGATACGCTCGTCACTGCGGTCCTGTTCGTCGATGCCGACCTCGGCATCACCTACGCCAACGCGGCGGCCGAGAACCTGCTGCGGACCAGCGCGCGTACGCTGGTCGGCGCACCGCTGCCCAAGTTCTTCCTCGACTGCACGCGCGTGCGGCAGGTGGCGGCCCGTGTGCTCGCCGAGAGCTGTCCGCACACCGAGCACGAGTTGCTGTTCGCCCACGCTGACAACGAGCTGCCGGTCTCGCTGACGCTGAGCCCTGTGCAGGGCGGCATGGGGCAGTTCGTCGCCGAGGTACGCGCGCAGGACCAACACCTGCGGGTCGAGCGCGAAGAACGTCAGCACAGCCAGCAGGAGGCCAACCGGGTACTGCTGCGCAACCTCGCCCACGAGATCAAGAACCCGCTCGGTGGCATCCGCGGCGCGGCGCAACTGCTGCAGCGCGAGCTGCGCGACGCCGACCAGCGCGAGTACACCGGGGTGATCATCAGCGAGGCGGACCGCCTGCAGTCGCTGATGGACCGGTTGCTGACGCCGCACCGCCTGCCGCGCATCGAGTCGATCAGCATCCACGAGGTGCTGGAACGTGTGCGCGCCTTGCTGCAGGCCGACAGCGCCGCCCTGCACCGGGTCGGCATCGAGGTCGAGCGTGACTACGACGTCAGCCTGCCGCCGCTGCTGGCCGACCGCGAACAGCTCATCCAGGTCTTCCTCAACATCGGCCGCAACGCCATGCAGGCACTGGCCGGCAGTGAGCACGCGCGCATCACCCTGCGTACGCGCGCCGCACGCCAGGTCACGCTCGCGCGCCAGCGCCAGCGGATCGCGCTCAAGGTGCAGGTGATCGACAACGGCCCTGGCATCCCGCCCGACCTGCGCCAGCGCATCTTCTACCCGCTGGTCTCCGGCCGCGAGGACGGCAGCGGGCTCGGACTCTCGATCGCGCAGACCTTTGTCCACCAGCACAATGGCCTGATCGACTGCGAGAGCGCGCCGGGCCGGACCTGCTTCACTGTTTTGTTGCCGTTCAACCACCCCCCGGCCGGAGGCCAGTGACCATGCCGCACAAGTCCGTCTGGATCGTCGATGACGACCGCTCGATCCGCTGGGTGTTCGAGAAGGCCCTGCAGCGCGAAGGCATCCCGTGCCGCTTGTTCGAATCGGCGACCGAGGCGCTGGCGCTGCTCTCCAGCGAGCCACCCCGGGTGGTTGTGAGCGACATCCGCATGCCCGGCATCTCCGGCATCAACCTGCTCGAGCGCATCCGCGCCGAACAGCCACAGGTGCCGGTCATCATCATGACCGCCTTCTCGGACCTTGAGAGCGCGGTGTCGGCTTTTCAGGGCGGCGCATTCGAGTATCTGCCCAAACCCTTCGACGTCGACGCAGCGGTCGAGCTGATCCGCAAGGCGCTCGACGAGAGCCGTCGCAACATCGAGGACCAAGAGCCAGAGGCACCCGTGCCGGAGATGCTCGGCCAGGCACCCGCGATGCAGGAGGTGTTCCGCGCCATCGGCCGGCTGTCGCAGTCGCACGCCACGGTGCTGATCACCGGCGAGTCCGGCAGCGGCAAAGAGCTGGTCGCACGCGCACTGCACCGCCACAGTCCGCGCGCCAGTCGCCCCTTCATCGCCATCAACACTGCAGCGATCCCGCGCGACCTGCTCGAGTCGGAACTCTTCGGCCACGAGCGCGGGGCCTTCACGGGGGCGCAGACCAGCCGGCAGGGCCGCTTCGAGCAGGCCGAGGGCGGCACGCTGTTCCTCGACGAGATCGGCGACATGCCGGCCGAGTTGCAGACCCGTCTGCTGCGGGTGCTGTCCGACGGCCATTTCTACCGTGTCGGCGGCATGCAGCCGATCCGATCCAACGTGCGCGTCATCGCCGCCACCCACCAGGACCTCGAACAGCGGGTACGCGATGGCCTGTTCCGCGAGGACCTGTTCCATCGGCTCAACGTCATCCGGCTGCGCCTGCCGGCACTGCGGGAACGCGCCCAGGACATCCCCCTGCTGGCGCGACACTTCCTGCAGCACAGTGCCCGCGAGCTCGGTGTCGAGGTCAAGCGGCCGTCGGATGCCGCGCTACGCCATCTGGCCGGCCTGCCATTCCCTGGCAACGTGCGCCAACTCGAGAACCTGTGTCACTGGCTGACCGTGATGGCACCGGGGCAAACGGTGGAGATCGCTGACCTGCCGCCCGACCTGCGCAGCGCCCAGACTCCGGGCGGGAGTGGTGCCTCGGCGGACGATTGGCTGACGCAACTCGACCGCCACGCCGACGAGTCGCTGTTGCGCGGCGAACGCGGCATCATCGACCGGCTCTCGCGCGACTTTGAGCGCACGCTGATCCTGCGCGCCCTGCAGCACACCGGTGGGCGTCGCGTCGAGGCGGCGCAACTGCTCGG
>DALYGT010000114.1:3121-5317 GCA_031971375.1 Burkholderiales bacterium
CGTCGCCAGCGCACGGTCCGGGTCGGCGATCAACGCATCGGCCGCGCGACGCGCCTCCTCCGCGCTCATCCCGCGCGCCTCGAAGATGGTCGCCAGCTCGCCGGCCTCGGCCTCGGGATACTCCTCGAGTTCAGCGCGCTCGAGCTCGATCTGGTTGTCGTAGAGCTCGCGTTGGGCGCGCACCGAGACGTATTCGCCAGATGCCATCGACAGGCTGCCAGCGAGCAGCCCGGCGAGGCCGGCCAGCACCACCGGCTGGTCGCCTGCCCCGGTTCCGGCGATACCGAACATCAAGCTCAGGTTGGAGACGAGGCCGTCGTTGATGCCGAACACCGCCGCGCGCAGGTCGTTGCCCCCGGCGAGCGCGCGGTGCTGGTGCTCGCCCCCCACCGCGTGTCCATGGGTGTAGACCGACATCCCGCGGACCTTGAGCGCAGCGAGCACCGGCCGCAGCGTCGCCGGGCTGAAACGGCGCAGCAGGAGCGACACGGCGCGAGCCCGCAGTGACGGGCGCCAGTCGGGCAGGGAGACGCCGCGCTCCGCCAGCTGCGCCGCCCACAGGCCGGCCTGGCGGTCGGCCTCGGCGGCGAGCTCGAGGAACAGGTGCTGCCGCGCGGTGCCGGATTCGGCATCAGAGACATGCCGGTAGAGCCACGCCGACTGACGCTCCTCCGCCCACGACGCCAGAAGGTGCGCCGAAGCCGGCGCGTCTGCCCGCTCGTTCAGATGAGTTTCCAGAACATCCACCACGCCGGATCGTTCTCGCGGCCCTTGAGGTAGGCGCTGCCGGGGAAGTTCTTTTCGAGCACGCGCAACGCATCGTCACGCAGATCCGGCAGCCCCATCTCGTTGTAGGCGCGCACCATCAGCGCCAGCGCCTCCTCGTTGGCGGGCGCCTGCGGGTAGTTCTGCAGCGCGTATTGCGCGCGGTTGACCACTGCCACGTAAGCGCCGCGCTTGAAGTAGTAGCGCGCGACGTGGACCTCGCCCGAGGCCAGCGCATTGATCAGATAGGTCATGCGCGCAGCAGCGTCCGCGGCGTACTTGCTCTCCGGGTAGCGCGCCACCAGCAGCTTGAACGCTTCGAAAGACTCGCGTGCGGCCTTGGGGTCGCGCTCGGTCGGGTCCTGACTGCTGACCAGCCGGAACAGGCTGCGGTCGTCAATGAAGTTGGCCAGACCCTTGAGGTAGTAGGCGTAGTCGACGTTGGGGTGATTGGGGTGCAGGCGCACGAAGCGATCCGCCGCCGCCAGCGTCTGCGCGATCTCGCCCTTCTTGTAGTAGACGTAGATGATCTCGAGCTGGGCCTGCTGCGCGTAGCGGCCGAACGGGTAGCGCGACTCCAGCTTCTCGAAGAGCGACGCGGCCTTGTCGTAGTTGCCGTCGGCGAGTTCGGCGCGCGCCTCGGTGTAGAACTTCGACGCCGACCAGCCTTTGGTCTTGTCGTCGGTCTCGGTGCTGCCGCAAGCCGCGAGCAGGGCTGCCAGTGCGATTGCCAGTAGACTACGCTTCATGCGCGAGGCCCTTGATGAGTGGGACGATTATAGCGAAAGCGACGTTCCGCCCGAGTCGGCCGAGACGCCGACTGCGATCGACCTCGTCGCTCCGGCAGATGCCGGCGGCGAACGCCTTGACCGCGTTCTCGCGCTGCTCCTGCCAGACTACTCGCGCAACCGCCTGCAAACGTGGATCGCCGAAGGCCGGGTGAGCGTCGACGGTGCGGCACGGCCTGGCAAGCACCGGCTGTTCGGGGGCGAGCGCTTGCAGGTGACGCCGGCCGCCGAGATCGCCTCGCTGGCTGACGCCGCCGAGGACATCCCGCTGCGGGTGGTCCACGCCGACCCGCACATCGTCGTCGTCGACAAACCTGCCGGCCTGGTCGTCCACCCCGGCAGCGGTGTCGCCAGCGGCACGCTACTCAACGCCTTGCTGCATCACTTCCCGGAGACTGCGGGTGTGCCGCGCGCCGGCATCGTCCACCGCCTCGACCGCGACACCAGCGGACTCATGGTGGTCGGCCGCACGCTGCGCGCGCAGACACGGCTGGTCGAGGCGATGAAGGCGCGCGCCATCGGCCGCACCTACACCGCGCTGGCCACCGGGCGCATCGAGGCGCGGCAGTGGATCGACGCGCCAGTCGGCCGCGACCCGCGTCACCGCGCGCGTATGGCGGTGGTTCCCTCCGGCCGTGAGGCC
>DALYGT010000115.1:0-5292 GCA_031971375.1 Burkholderiales bacterium
CGCGATCCAGTCGGCGCCCGCAGCGACGACCAGCGAGCCGGCCAGACCGACGAGCACGCTACCGGTGATCCAGCGACCGCGACCGGCGAGTCCGCGGGTCGCTGCCGCGATGATGCCGATGATGAGTGCCGCTTCGAGGCACTCGCGAAAGACGATGATGGCGGAATTGAGCATGGTTACTCGGCAATCACCACGCCTTGCGCGGTCTTCTCGTTGAACTCACCCGCGAACGGGTAGCGGCCCGGTTTGAGCGGGCCGATGAAGATGTTGACCGTCTTGCCGGCCGGAATCAGCTTCTCGCGGTTCAGCGCGTGGCTCTCGAACTCTTCGGCGGTGTTGTCCGCGTTGGTCACCACCAGCTTGATCTTCTGGCCGGCCGGGACTTTGATCTCGGCAGGCTCGAAACGGTGGTTGCGGATGGTCAGCGCGACATCCGGGCCATCTGCCATCGCGGGTGCAGCGACGGCAAGAGCGAGTGTGGCGGTCAAGGCAGCAAGGGCAAGTCTCATGGCGCGTGGGTCAGTGTCTGATGGACGGTATGGAAATAGTAGTCATTCTCATTTGAGAAGTCAAGGTCGTCGAAGCGGGTCAGCTGCAGCGAGTCCGGCGAAGCGAGTCGGGCTGTGCCGGCTTGCCGCCGACCTGCAGATCAGACTGTCCACTTCGGGCCGGGTTTCAGCGCGTCTTCAGGTCCTGCGATCCGCGGCGTGAGCCGTCGGCGTGCCGGCTTCAGCCGATGCGGACGTTGGCCCACGTCGGCAGTGTCCTCTGCAGGGCGCGGATGTCGCGGACCTGCTGCTGCCAATCGGGCTGGTGCCTGGCGACCTCGTCCCAGAACGCCCGCGAATGGTTCATCTGAACGGTGTGGCTGAGTTCGTGGACGAGGACATAACGCACCGCGTCCGGCGGCAGCATCAGCAGCTTGGCGTTGAGGCTGATGGTGCCAGTGCTGCTGCAACTGCCCCAGCGACCGCGCTGCAGGCGCACGCTGACCCGGCGGTAGCGGTGGCCGGTGTCCTGCGCCACCAGCGCCAGCCAGTCGGGCAGATGACGCCGCGCCTCGAGTTTGAGCCAGTGTTGCAGGCTGCCGATGGCGTCGAACGCACGGGGGTGGCCGAGCGAGAGCCTTTTGCGAAGGCGGCAGGACTCGAGCCCGGCAGACTGGCCGGGTTGCCACTCGACCGTCCAGCTGTCATCGATGGCCGGCAGGTCGATGCGCTGCGGCAACAGCTGCACGCTGGCGTCCTCGATGCCGGCGCGGACGATCCAGTCGAACATGCCCATCAGCGGGCGCCCTCACTGGTGTCCGGCGTGTCTCCCGACCCGCGGGCGTCGGCGTCCCAGCGCGCTGCCGCGGCGTCGTCGCTGGCGCGCGCCTCGACCCAGCGGCTGCCGGCGGGCGTCTCTTCCTTCTTCCAGAACGGGGCCTGTGTCTTGAGATAGTCCATGATGAACTCGCAGGCGGCGAACGCTTCGCCGCGGTGAGCGGAGGCGGTGAGCACCAGCACGATGGGGTCGCCCGGCGCGAGCCTGCCGACACGGTGGACCACCGTGACTGCCTCGAGTGCCCAGCGTTTGCGTGCATCCGTGACAATTTCCTCAAGTGCCGATTCGGTCATGCCCGGGTAGTGCTCGAGCGTCATGGCAGTCACCGCATCGCCCTCGTTGTGCGCGCGCATCAGCCCCGTGAAGCTGGCGATGGCGCCGGTGCCGTGCCCAAGTGCGGCGATGCGCGCGTGCTCTGCACCGATGTCGAAAGCCTCGGTCTGGACGCGGATGCGGTCGGCGGGGTGCAGGGTGGCAGGATGCATGGCGTTGCTCGATGGACCTTGTCCGGTGTGCCGGTCTTCAGCCGCCGGTGACCGGCGGGAAGATGGCGACTTCATCCTCGGTGGCGACCGGCGTGTCGGCGCTGGCGATGCGCTGGTTCACTGCGACACGGAAGGCGCGCCCGGGCGCGAGTTCGGTGGCCCAGGCGCCGCCGCGCGCACGCAGCGCGTCGAGCGTACCGCCGACGGTCGCGGGGGTAGGCAGCGGCGCGTCTTCCCGCGCCGTACCAAAGGCCTCGCGCAGGCGGGCGAAGTAGAGCAGGGTCGGCATGAGGGTCGGGTCTTTGGGGTGCGCCAGATGGCTCAGGCGGTGAGGGTGGGCGCGCCGTGCGCGGCAGCGACGACAAAGTCGGCGACGGCGTGCGCGTCGTTGAGGTCGACCTGCGGCAGCGGCGAGTCTACCGGCGCATCGCAGGCGATGCCGACGATGTGCGGGTCCTGCGTGGCGAGCAGCGGCTGGCCCAAGGACGGCCGGTGCACCTCGAGCTTCGGGATGGCGTCGTGCTTGAAGCCCTCGACGAGGACGATGTCGCAGGGCGACAGATGCCGTAGCAGTTCGGCGAGGCCCGGCTCGGGCGCGCCGCGCAACTCGTGCATCAGCGCCCAGCGCTTGCCGCCGCTGACCATTACCTCGCTGGCGCCCGCCTCGCGGTGGCGGTGGCTGTCCTTGCCGGGCTTGTCGATGTCGAAGTCGTGGTGGGCGTGCTTGACCAGCGACACGCGCAGGCCGCGCGCCACCAGCAGCGGGATGACGCGCTCGATGAGCGTGGTCTTGCCGCTGCCGGAGAAGCCGGCGAATCCGAACACGGGTGTGTCTTGCATAAGCGGATGTTAACAGGGCCTATACTGTATGGAATGACAGTACCTGCCTATGCCGAACTGGTCTGCGCATCGGCCTTCAGTTTCCTTCGCGGCAGCACTCAGCCCGCCGATCTGGTGCGGCGTGCGCATGAACTTGGCTACAGCGCGCTGGCGCTGACCGACCTCTGCTCGGTCGGGGGCGTGGTGCGCGCCTGGCAGGCGGCGCGCGAGACCGGCTTGCATCTGGTCACCGGTGCGCGATTCGCGCTGGCCGACGACCTGCATCTGGTGCTGCTGGCGCAGGACCGGCTGGGTTACGCGTCCTTGTGCCGGCTGATCAGCTGTGTGCGGATGGCCGGTGACAAGGACAGCCACAGCATCAGTTGGGCCGATCTGGACGATGGCGCGCCAGGTTGCGTGGCGATCGTGTTTGCCGACACGCCGGCGCTGGGCGAGGCGGCTGCGCCGCTGGCGACGCGCATGCCTGGGCGCTGCTGGCTCGGCGTGCGGCGTCTGTTGTGGGCCGACGAGGCGGAGTGGCTGGCGCAGTGGGACGCGCTCGGCGCGCGTCTGGGCATGCCGCGTGTGGCGATCGGCGACGTGGCCATGCTCGAGCGCCGCGACAAGCCGCTGCACGACACCCTCACCGCCATCCGCCTGGGCTGCCGTGTGGATGAGGCCGGCTTTGCCCTCGACCCCAACGCCGAGCGCCACTTGCGCAGGCGCGAGCGGCTGGCCGGGTTGTTCCCGGCGGCGTGGCTGGCGGAGAGCGTGCGCATCGCCGCCCTGTGCCGCTTCGATCCCGGCTCGCTTCGCTATGAGTATCCGGAAGAGCTGGTGCCGGCGGGGATGGCCGCAGACGAGCACTTGAGGGCGCTGACGGTGTCGGGCTTTGCCGAGCGGTTCGGGGCACCGTTGGTACGCGAGGGCGCGAGTGGGCATGGGTTGTGGCGGCAAACGCCCGTGCTTGGGTCAGCGTCGGGGGGTGCCAGCACTCCATCAGGTGATGCCCCGAACGACCCCCTCGACGCCGTCCGTCGCCAGATCGAGTCCGAACTGCGCCTCATCGCCGAACTCGGCTACGCCCACTTCTTCCTCACCGTCGAGGACATCGTCCGCTTTGCGCGCAGTCGCGGCATCCTCTGTCAGGGACGCGGCTCGGCCGCCAATTCGGCGGTCTGCTATTGCCTGGGGATCACCGCTGTCGACCCGGCGCGCGGCAACCTGCTGTTCGAGCGCTTCATCTCCAAGGAACGTGACGAGCCACCCGACATCGATGTCGACTTCGAGCACCAGCGGCGCGACGAAGTGATCGCTTACATCTACGGCAAGTATGGTCGCGACAGGGCGGCACTGGCCGCAACGGTGATCCGCTACCGCCGCCGCAGCGCGCTGCGCGACGCCGGCCGTGCGCTCGGCATCGACCCCGTCGCGGTGGACCGCGTCTGTGCCGGGCTGGCGCGATGGGACCACGACCTGGTGCCGCCGGAGGCGATCGCCGAGGCCGGGCTCGATGCGCAGCACCGGCGCGTGGCCCTCTGGCTGCACGTCGCCGTGCGCCTCATCGGCCTGCCGCGCCACCTGTCGCAGCACGTCGGCGGCTTCGTCATCTCGCGCGGGCCGCTGCATGAACTGGTGCCGGTGGAGAACGCACGCATGCCGGGCCGCTCGGTGATCCAGTGGGACAAGGACGACCTTGAGGCGCTCGGCCTGCTCAAGGTCGACGTGCTGGCGCTGGGCATGCTCTCGGCGCTGCGGCGCGGGCTCGACCTCGTCTCCGCGCACCCCGACTGGCGCGGCCGCGAGCCGGCCCTGCACACCATTCCGGCCGAGGACCCGCCCACCTACGCCATGCTGCAGCGGGGCGAGAGTCTGGGTGTCTTTCAGGTCGAGTCGCGGGCGCAGATGAACATGCTGCCGCGGCTCAAGCCGGCGACTTTCTACGACCTCGTCATCGAGGTGGCGATCGTGCGCCCGGGGCCGATCCAGGGCGGCATGGTCCACCCCTACCTGCGTCGCAAGCAGGGTCTTGAGCCGGTCACCTACCCTTCACCGGATGTGCGCCACGTGCTCGAGCGCACCCTTGGCGTGCCGATCTTCCAGGAGCAGGTGATGCAGCTGGCCATGGTCGCGGCCGGCTTCAGCGCCGGCGAGGCCGACCAGCTGCGCCGGGCGATGGCGGCGTGGAAGGCGCGCGGCGGGCTCGGCCACTTCGAGACGCGTCTCAAGCAGGGCATGGCCGAGCGCGGCTACGACCCGGACTTTGCCGACCGGCTGTTCGAGCAGATCAAGGGCTTTGGCAGTTATGGCTTCCCCGAGAGCCACGCGGCGAGCTTCGCGCTGCTGGTCTACGCCTCGGCCTGGTTGCGCTGCCACCACCCGGCGGCGTTCGCGGCGGCGCTGCTCGACAGCCAGCCGCTCGGCTTCTACAGCCCGGCGCAGATCGTCGACGACGCGCGCCGGCATGGTGTCACCGTGCTGCCGGTCGATGTGCAACTGAGCGACACGCGTTGCAGCCTCGAACCACCGGATGCTGTGCGTCCCGCGTTGCGGCTGGGGCTCAACCGGGTGCAGGGGCTGACGGCGGAGGCTGCCGAGCGGGTCGTGGCAGCACGCGCTGCGGCACGCTTCGCCAGCGTCGACGACCTCGCCCGGCGCGCGG
>DALYGT010000116.1:0-5285 GCA_031971375.1 Burkholderiales bacterium
TGGCAGGCCGCGATCTGCCGGCGCATGTTCTCTTCGACCAGGTTCAGGGGCACGTGGCCGGGCCCCTCGATCATCGCCTGCACGTCGTGCTTCCACGCCACCCGCGTAAGCTCGCCCAGCGTCTCGAGCTCGGCGAACTGCGCCTCGTCGTTCGCGTCGGCCTGGCAGCCGGGCCGCAGCCCGTCGCCGAGGCTGAAGCTCGCGTCGTACGCCCGCAGGATGTCGCAGATCTCTTCGAATCGCGTGTACAGAAAGCTCTCTTCGTGGTGCGCCAGGCACCACTTGGCCATGATCGAGCCGCCGCGGCTCACGATGCCGGTCGTCCGCTTGGCCGTCATCGGGTTGAAGGGAAGCCGCACGCCGGCGTGGATGGTGAAGTAGTCCACGCCCTGCTCGGCCTGCTCGATCAGCGTGTCGCGGAAGATCTCCCACGTCAGCTCTTCGGCCTTGCCGTCGACCTTCTCCAGCGCCTGGTAGATCGGCACGGTGCCAATGGGTACCGGCGAGTTGCGCAGGATCCACTCGCGCGTCTCGTGGATGTGCTTGCCGGTAGAGAGGTCCATCACCGTGTCGCCGCCCCAGCGGATCGACCACAGCATCTTCTCCACCTCCTCGGTGATGCTCGACGTCACCGCCGAGTTGCCGAGGTTGCAGTTGATCTTCACCAGGAAATTCCGCCCGATGATCATCGGCTCGGATTCCGGGTGGTTGATGTTGGCCGGGATGATGGCGCGGCCGCGCGCCACCTCGTCGCGCACGAACTCCGGCGTGATCACCTTGGGGATGCTCGCCCCGAACGACTGGCCCGGGTGCTGCACCAGCAGGCCCGCGTCGGTAATGCCCTCGAGGCGCTGGTTCTCGCGGATGGCGATGAACTCCATCTCCGGCGTGATGATCCCGCGCCGCGCGTAGTGCATCTGCGTCACGTTGGCGCCCGCCTTGGCCCGCCGCGGCGCGCGGATGTGGTCGAAGCGCAGGCTGGCCGTCTCCGGGTCGGCCATGCGCTCCTGCCCGTAGCCCGACGAGGGGCCCGCCAGCTGTTCGGTGTCGCCGCGCTCCTCGATCCAGCCCGCGCGCAGCGCCGGCAGCCCGCGGTTGAGGTCGCACTGCACGGCCGGGTCGGTGTACGGGCCCGACACGTCGTAGACATTGATGTCCGGGTTCGGCACCTCGCCGTCCTTGGTCCGTGTGGCCGTCTGGCTCACCTTGCGGAAAGGCACGCGGATGTCCGGTCGGCTGCCCTCCACGTAGACCTTCTGGCTCGCCGCGAACGGCTGGATGGTGGCGTTGAGGGCCTCGGCGGCGAGGTGGACGTCTTGTGGCAGGTTCTTGTCGGGCGCGTTCATGCGGGGCTCCAGTGAGTAGGCTCCACCCGGCTGGGCTTGGTCCCGATGAACCCGCTTCAGACGCGCTTGGGATCAGACAGGCGGGGTTCCGCCGCGCTGGCAGTCACAGACAGGACGCGCAGCGCGAGGATCCGCGAGTCGGCTTCCCTACGCCGGTGCGAGCCGGATCAGGTTCCAGGGGTGCTTCTCAGCCCGTGTGTGCGGGCGCCCCCAGCCGGTGGTTGTGCAGTGCAAGTTAAGCCAGGGCCATGCAAGTTGCAAGCGCGCGCGCCGGCAGGCATCGCCGTGTGCTAGACCATGTCGGTGTCATCCGCGTCGGGCTGCAACCGTTGTAGACTCGCTCTACCCTCCGCCACAGCCGCTGATACGCCCATGCAGCCCGCCGCCCTGACCCCCGACGTGCCCAAGCGATCCCCCATCGAGCAGGCCCGCTTCAACATGATCGAGCAGCAGATCCGCCCATGGGACGTGCTCGACACCCGCGTGCTCGACCTGCTCGCTGCCACCCCGCGCGAGCGTTATGTGCCGATCCGCTACCAGAAGCTGGCCTTCGTAGACACCGAGGTGCCGCTCGGCTTCGACCAGTTCATGTGGCCGCCGCGCGTCGAAGGTCGCTGCCTGCAGGCGCTGCAACTGCAGCCTGGCGACAAGGTGCTCGAGGTTGGCAGCGGCTCTGGCTACCTCGCCGCGCTCATGGCTGCCGCCGGTGGCCACGTCACCAGCTACGAGATCCACGGCGAGCTGGCCCGCCGCGCGCGCAACGCCATCGTCAACAATGGCGTCGCCCATGTCGAGATCCACAAGGGCTGCGGCGTTGCTGTGCTGGATGCCGCGTCCGACAACTGGGACGCGATCGTTCTCACAGGCTCGGTTCCCTTCGTCCCCGATGCCTGGCTCGACCAGCTCACCGAGGGTGGCCGTTTGTTCGCCGTGGTCGGCGAGAGCCCGGCCATGCACGCGCGGCTCTACACGCGTGCTGGACCTTCGGTGAATCACACCGACCTTTTTGAGACCGACATGCTCGCGCTGGACAACGCGCCGCACCGCAGCGCGTTCGTCTTCTGACCCCGAGACCCGATGACCGACATCACGCCTGAGCAGAAGGGGCTTGTCCTCGCCGAGGCCTTGCCCTACATCCGCCGGTTCCAGGACCGCACCATCGTTGTGAAGTACGGCGGCAACGCCATGACCGACGAGGCCCTCAAGCGCTCGTTTGCGCAGGACGTGGTGCTGCTCAAGCTGGTCGGCATGAACCCGGTGGTGGTGCACGGCGGTGGCCCGCAGATCGACAGCCTGCTCAAGCGTGTCGGCAAGCAGGGCGAGTTCGTTCAGGGTATGCGCGTCACCGACGAGGAGACCATGGACATCGTCGAGATGGTGCTCGGCGGCCAGGTCAACAAGGAGATCGTCAACCTCATCAACCAGGCCGGCGGCAAAGCGGTTGGCCTGACCGGGCAGGACGGCATGTTCATCCGCGCCCGCAAGCTGCTGATGCAGGCGCAGGACGACCCGGAGAGAATGATCGACATCGGCCAGGTCGGCGAGATCACCAGCATCGACCCGAGCATCATCACCTTCCTCGACACCGGCGACTTCATCCCGGTCATCGCACCGATCGGCGTCGGCGCCGACGGCGACACCTACAACATCAACGCCGACGTTGTCGCCGGCAAGCTCGCCGAGGTGCTGCGCGCCGAGAAGCTCGTCCTGCTCACCAACACCCCGGGCGTGCTCGACAAGAACGGCGAACTGCTCACGGGCCTGACCCCGCGCGACATCGATGAGATGGTCGCCGACGGCACGCTCTCCGGCGGCATGCTGCCCAAGATCGCCTCCGCGCTGGATGCCGCGCGCTCTGGCGTCAAGTCGGTGCACATCATCGACGGCCGGGTCGAACACTGCCTGCTGCTCGAGATCCTCACCGACCAGGGCGTCGGAACGCTCATCAAGGGCTACTGAGCCCGGCCCGGACAAGGAAACCAACGGATGGCGAGGCAGCCCGGACAGCGTCGCGACGAGATCCTGCAGGCACTCGCCGATATGCTCGAGTCGCCGGAGAGCAGCAAGGTCACCACCGCAGCCCTTGCGGGTCGCCTGCAGGTGTCCGAGGCCGCGCTCTATCGGCACTTCCCGAGCAAGGCGCGCATGTACGAGGGGCTCATCGACTTCATTGAGGCCACCCTCTTTGGTCTGGTGAACAAGGTGCAGGCCGAGCACGCTGCCGACCGTCAGGTCGAGCAGATCATGGCGCTGCTGCTCGGCTTTGCCAGCCGCAACCGTGGCATGGCGCGCATCCTCATCGGCGATGCGCTGCTGCATGAGGATCCGCGCCTGCAGGCACGCGTCAATCAGCTACTCGACCGGCTCGAGGCCAGCTTGCGCCAGTCGCTGCGCATGGCGCGGCCAGGCGCGCAAGACAACAATGAGCGCGCTAACGCGCTGGTGTGTTTTGTGCTCGGCCGCTGGCAGCAGCTGGTGCGCTCCGGCTTTGGCCGCGACCCGCTCGATGGCTGGGCGCGGATCGCGCCCATGTTGCTGGCCTAGGCCCGGCCTCGGCACACCGGGCATACCGGGTCAGCCGGCACGGCCAGCGTCCGCATCTCCAGACTCAGCGCATCGACCAGCAGCAGGCGGCCGTGCAGCGTCCGCCCCGCGCCCGCCAGCAACTTGAGCGCTTCGCCAGCCTGAAGCGTGCCCACCACCCCGACCAGCGGTGCGAACACGCCCATCACCGCGCAGCGCGTCTCCTCGGCTTCGAGATCTTCCGGGAACAGGCAGCGGTAGCAAGGGCCGTCGGCGCGCCGGAAGTCGAACACCGCAAGCTGCCCGTCGAAGCCGACGCCGGCGCCACTCACCAGTGGCTTGCGGGCTGCAGCGCAGGCCGCGTTGAGGGCGTAGCGGGTGGCAAAGTTGTCGCTGCAGTCGAGCACCACATCCGCGCGCGCTACCGTTGTGGCCAGCGCGTCGCCGCTGAGCCGCTCACCGATGCATTCGATGGCAACGTCCGGGTTAAGCGCACGCAGGGTCTCGGCGGCCGATTCGACCTTGGGCCGCCCGACGGTCGCCTCGCGATGGACGATCTGCCGCTGCAGGTTGGTCGCGTCCACTGTGTCGCCGTCGGCCAGGATCAGCCGGCCCACGCCCGCGCTGGCGAGGTACATCGCCGCCGGCGAGCCCAGCCCGCCCAGCCCGACCACCAGCACCGTCGCGCGCAGCCAGGCTTCCTGCGCCTCGATGCCGAGTTCATCCAACAGGATGTGGCGGCTGTAGCGGGTGAGTCGCGCGTCGTCCATCGTCAATAAAAAGGGCCGGATCAGCTCCGGCCCTTAGTACACCACTTCAAGAAACCTCGCGAGGATGGCCACCGCAGCAGGTTTCTCAAGGCTTGATTATCGCGACACCTTTAAGGAGATTGACCGCCTGCCCCATCAGCGCATCCCCGGGCGAACCGAACTCCACCGGCGCTTGCGGCGGCGGTGCCTTGAGCGGATTGGCGGGCGCCACCGGAGCGGCTGCATCAGTCGGCTTGGCAGCCTCCGACTTCTTCTCCTCGCCGCCATTCGGGTTGCCGAGGTGGCGCTGCAGATCGGCTTCGCGCACACGGCCGGCGCCATCGCTGTTCGGGTCTTCCACCGCGATGTCCGGGGTGATGCCCTTGGCCTGGATCGAGCGCCCGTTCGGCGTGAAATAACGCGCCGTGGTGAGTTTGATCGCGCTGTTGCTGCCGAGCGGCAGGATCGTCTGCACCGAGCCCTTGCCGAAGCTCTGCGTACCCATCACCGCAGCGCGCTTGTGGTCCTGCAGGGCGCCAGCGACGATCTCCGAGGCCGAGGCCGAACCGCCGTTGATCAGCACCACCATCGGCACGTTCTTGATGCCAGCCGGCAGGTCGGCGAGATAGTCATCGCCGCCGCGAACGTAACTCTCCGGTACGCTGTA
>DALYGT010000117.1:0-5266 GCA_031971375.1 Burkholderiales bacterium
GGCGGTCGGCCTGTTGGCGGCCAGCGACGGCCGCGAGTTGGCGCCGACGCGCGTACTCGAGTTGACCGAGGACCGGCAGCGCTTCGTGTTCGAGGACGTCGCCGAAGCGCCGGTGCCCTCCTTGCTGCGTGGTTTCTCGGCGCCGGTGGTGCTGCGGACCACTTGGACCGTCGAGCAGCTGACCCTGCTGATGGCGCACGACAACGACCCGGTCGCACGCTGGGACGCCGGCCAGGAACTGGCGACGCGGTTGATTTTGGAGGGCGCGCGGCGCATCGCTGCGAGTGGTCCTGACCGCAACGCCAGCGAGAGCCATGCGCCAACTGGCAACGCGAGCAACGACGGTAGCGCAGAGATCGGCGACGGCGGCCCCGACTGGATCCCGACCGCCTACATCGACGCCATCGGCCGCCTGCTCGATTCCGCCTTCGCGCCCGGGGGCGACCCTGCCTTCGTCGCCGAGGCACTGGCCCTACCCTCGGAGGCCATGCTCGCCGAACAGATGAGCCCCGCCGACCCCGAGGCCATCCACCAGGCGCGGCAGTCGCTGCGGGTCGCGCTGGCGCGCGGTTTGCACGCGCAACTGGTGAGCACCTACGAGCGGCTCACCGTTCGCGAGGCCTACAGCCCCGATGCTGCGCAGGCCGGCCGCCGCGCGCTGCGCAACGCCTGCCTGGCACTCGCCGCCGAGACCGGTGACGCCGCCGACCTGGCGCGCGCACAAGCCCAGTTCGAGGCCGGCGGCAATATGACCGACACCTATGCCGCGCTGTCGGTGCTGGCCAACAGCGCCAGCCCGGCGCGCGAGCCGGCGCTCGCCGCCTTCTACCAGCAGTGGAAGGATGAGGCGCTGGTGGTCGACAAGTGGCTCGGTGTGCAGGCGATGAGCCGCCGGCCCGACACGCCGGCACGGGTGCGCGCCCTGCTGCAGCACCCCGGCTTCGACATCCGCAACCCGAACAAGGTCTACGCGCTGGTGCGCGCCTTCTGCGCTGCCAACCCGCGCCATTTCCATGCCGCCGATGGCACTGGTTATGCCCTGGGCGCGGACCTGGTTCTGCAACTGGACGCGCTCAACCCGCAAGTCGCCAGCCGCTTGGCGCGCTGCTTCGACCGCTGGCGGCGCTACGACGACGCGCGGCAGGCGCTGGCACGGGCGCAACTCGAGCGCATCAAGGCCGCGGCGCAGTCGCCCGATGTGTTGGAGGTGGTCGGCAAGTCGCTGGGGTGAGCGCCGGGAGGGCGAATACCTCCCGCAAGGCGCTCGCAAGCTTCTGAGAGTATGCTCACGCGCTTATTGAAATAACTCTTACAGAACCTTGCCCGAAACGCTCTTACTCGCCGCATCCCTGATCGGGCTGACCTTCGTCTTCGAGGATTCGGCCATCCTTTTAGGTGCCGAATATGTCGCCCAAGGTCGTCTCGACATGATGTTCACGGTGGTCCTGCTACTGGTCACCGTGTTCGTATCGGACCTGACTGTCTACGCCCTTGGTGCAGCGGGCCGTCGCTGGTCGCCCATCGAGCGCTGGCTGCCGATGCGGCAGGTCGATCAGTTCGGACGCTGGCTCGAAGGGCGGCTCGGCACGGCGATCACCCTGAGCCGGGTGCTGCCGTGGATGCTGCCACCGACGTTTCTGGCTTGCGGATTTACCCGCGTGCCGCTGCGCCATTTCATGATCTGGTCGGGCACGACCGGCTCGATCTGGACCTTGGCGATGTTCTTTGGCTATTCGAGCATCATCGGCGAACGCTCGCGCGATGGTGCCTACGAGGTCGTCGAGATCGCCATATTCGCGGCCGTCCTTCTGTTTCTGGGCTGGCGGTCAGGGATCCTCGGATCGATGTGGTACTGGTTGCGCGGCAAGAGGCCCGCGGCGCGGAGCCACCACCAACCCGCGCCCGATGCCGCCTGGTTCGCAGCGCTCCCGGCATGGGTCATCTACCTGCCGATGTCGGTGTGCTGGATCCTGCTCGCCATGCGCTATCGCAGTGCCACGCTGCCGACTGCAGCCAGTCCGGGCATCGAGGCCGGCGGGCTGCTCTTCGAGTCCAAGTCGAAGCTGTTCGAGTCGTGGAACGGAGCCGCCCGCGACGCCCTGCTCGATACCCTCACGGTAGCGCCCGACACCTGCGATGCACAAGCCGTGCTGACGCAGTTGGAGCAGGGCGGCATGAGCTTCCCCTTGATCGCCAAGCCTGACCGCGGCGAACAGGGCTACGGCGTCGCCAAGATCGACGACCTCGCCGCCCTGCAGCGCTACCTAGACCGGTTCCCGAGCGGGCACGCGCTCATCCTGCAGACCTTCTGCACGCTGCCGATCGAGGCGGGGGTCTTCTTCGAGCGAGCCCCCGACCGGCAGAGCGGTCGCATCGTGTCGCTGGCGTTGTCGCAGCCTGTGGGCGTCACCGGGGATGGCGAGCGGCCCATCGAGGATCTCGTCCACGCGTCGGTCCCGCCGGTGGCCGCCCGCCGCCTCATCGGCGAACTGGCCATGGAGACGCGGCAACGTGTCCCTGCGCAGGGAGAATGGGTCGAGCTGGTGACTGCACGCAGCTTCGACCTTGGCGCGCGGCTCACGGATGCACGCGGTTTGGTCACCCGAGAACTGCGCGAGTGGACAGAGACCGTCGCGTCTTGCATCCCGGGTTTTCACCACGGACGTTTCGACGTGCGGGCCGCATCGATCGAGGATCTCATGGCCGGACGCGGCATCCGCATCATGGAACTCAATGGGGCGGGGGCGGATGCCATTCACATCTGGGACCGCGACGCCAGCCTGATCGGTTCCTGGCTCGCCACCACTCGGCAACTGAACCATGCTTTCTTGTGCGTCACCAGGCGCGACTTCAGGGGCATCGACCGATCGGCTTGCCGGCACTATTCGAGCGGCTGCGCGCCTCACGCAGACTCTATCGGGCGCTGGACAAAGCCCGACTTTCACGCGAGTTCTCGCCTTCCTTGGCATCTACCGCCTGACCCGGCGAAACTTCTGCCGAGCCTTGCATCGCCTCGACTCAGTTACGCAGTGAGTCAGCCACGGGCGACCATTGGTCGCGCATCTGACGAAGCGTCGTCCTCGTCAAGCCCGAAGCGGACCTGCGAGACCGGCAGCGCCGACAGCGTCCCGAACAACCGGTCCCAGATGATCAGCACATCGCCGTAGTTGCTATTGGTGTGCGGCAGTCGCGCATGGTGATGGACTGCGTGGTGTTCGGGCGTCACCAACACCGCACCAAGCACACGCGACCACCCTACGCCCGGCAATATGCGGGTGTGTCCCCAGATATTGCTGAACGTCTGCACGGTCTGGCGCAGCATCAACACAGCCATCGGCGCACCAAGCGCCATCACCACGGCAACCCCATACAGACCGTGCAGGAGGGTCTCGCCCGGGTTCTCGCGAAAGGTCGTGGAGACATCGACAGCCGTGTCTTCATGGTGCGTCCGGTGGAAGCGCCAGAGTGCCGGAACGGTGTGCGCAGCCCGGTGGTACAGATAGTCGGCGAGGTCGAGGAAGAGGAACAGCGCCACCCAAAGCCAGGGCGAGGCGTTGTCGACACCTGACCGGTTGGCCAGACCGATGTGCTCGCGGGATGCCCAGTCGGCAGCAAAGACGAGAACCTCGGCGACCACGAACTGCGCCGGCAGAACGCCGATCAGCCAGGTGGCATTGCGGGCAGTGTGGCGCAATTTCGAGCCAGCACCGCCGAAGCGAAACGCCTCTCCAGCCCAAAAGCCGATAAAGGCGAGCGCGAAGATCCACGCCTGGATCTCGGGGTGCTCCAGCAGGAATTGACTGAACGAGGCCATGCTCCGATCTTGCAAAAAAAGCCCTCAACAGCCGGCTCAGGCGCGGATGATACTGCGCTTGGGTCGCCGATGACCGGCTGTCCAGGAACTTGAAGACTCGCGTAGCGGCCCAATATCAACGACTACACCTTTGGAGCTTCCCCATGGCATTCCGACCCCACTTGGCCGCCGTTGTCGCCGCACTGTGCGTACTCACGTTGACCGCCACCGACGTCGATGCCAAGCGTGTGGGCGGTGGCCGCTCGCTCGGCATGCAACGCAGCGCACCCGTACAAAAGGCCGCACCTACGCCGCAGAACCCGGCCGCTGCGCAACAACCGGCCAAGCCTTCCGCGCAACCTGCGCCGCAGGCGCCTGCGCAGCCGGCACCCCAAGCCAGCGGCAGCCGTTGGCTCGGGCCGCTCGCGGGTCTCGCGGCCGGCATCGGTCTGGCCGCACTGGCCTCACACTTCGGCTTCGGCGAGCAAATGGCCAATGGCCTCATGATCGCGCTGCTGGTCATGGTCGGCATCGTCGTCTTCGGCTGGCTGATCCGCCGCGTGTTGCCCAGCCCTGCGCCCGCGACCGCCGGCGGCCCGGGCGGCAATGACATGGCGCGGTCCCAGATGGACGTCGCGCGCGACACCTGGCAGCCGGTGGGCAGCTCGGCATCGTCGGGCAGTACGGCAGCGCCTTCGACGTCGCAGGCCCCCGATGCGACACACGCTGCAGCAGCCGATGCACCCGACACGGCCTTTGGTCACCACGCCGACAGTGCGGCGATATCGGAGACAGCAGCCGAAGCGGTCCACACCTTCACGCTGCCAGCCGGCTTCGACGCTGATGCGTTCGTGCGCCAGGCCAAGGTCAACTTCATCCGCCTGCAAGCCGCCAACGACGAGGGCAACCTCGAAGACCTGCGCGAGTTCACCACGCCAGAGGTCTACGCCGAGCTCAAGCTCGACATCGATGCGCGAAAGGGCGCAGCGCAAAAGACCGAGGCCATCGATCTCGACGCGGCGATCGTCGACTACGCCGAGGAGCCCAATCGCTGGGTCGTCAGCGTGCGCTACACCGGTCGCCTCTACGAGGACGCTGGCGTGCTGTCAAGCGAGGTCGACGAGGTCTGGCACTTGACCAAACCGCGCGACGGCAAGTCGGGCTGGCTGGTGGCCGGGATCCAGCAGATCAGCTGACTACCCGGTCGTCTCACGCCGGACGACGGGGGCCGCAGCGATGCGGCCCCTCTGATTTGTTGGGTCTGATCTGGTGGGGCCGCCCCCGGATGACGTACTCACCCGCGCTGCCGCAACCAAGCCGCCACGCGCCACCCCAGAAGCACCACCACCGCCACGGTGTACGGCAGCGGCGTCTGCACGCCCTTCTTCACCAGCCACCAGTAGTGCAGTACGCCGAACACCGGCACCGCGTAGACCACCTTGTGCAACCGCCCCCAGTTGCGCTTGAGCCGGC
>DALYGT010000118.1:0-5239 GCA_031971375.1 Burkholderiales bacterium
GCGACAACACCAACTACTGGATCGCTCGGCGCGTCGGTCCGGCCATCTTCGACGATCCGCGTTCGCGCTGGCTCAACCCGCGCAACCTGCAGCGGACCCACGACTTCTACGGGCGTCACGGTGGCAAGACCATCGTCGTGGCGCGGTTCGTGCCGCTGATGCGCACCTTCGTGCCCTTCGTTGCCGGGCTCGGCCGCATGGACTACCGCAAGTTCGCGCTGTTCAGCGCGGGCGCCGCTGCGCTGTGGGTCGGTTCCCTGGTGCCGCTGGGCTACTTCTTCGGCAACCTGGACCTCGTTCGGGCCAATCTGTCGCTGGTTGTGCTCTTCATCATCGCCGCGTCACTGGCGCCGCTGGTCGTCGCCGCGATCAGGAACCGCGGCAAGACCTGACCGGCCTTACACCCGCCGCGCCAGTTCCGCCGCCTTGCCCGTGTAGTTGGCAGGTGTCATCGCCAGCAGGCGAGCCTTGGCGTCCGCAGGGATCGCCAGCCCCTCGATGAAGACCTTGAGATCGGCGCGGGTGAGGCCGCCCTTGCCGCGCGTGAGCGCCTTGAGCGCCTCGTAGGGGTTGGGCACGCCGTAGCGGCGCATCACGGTCTGGATCGGCTCGGCGAGCACCTCCCAGTTGACGTCGAGGTCTTCCTGCAGACGCGTCGGGTTGGCCTCGAGCTTGCCGAGGCCCTTGAGCAGCGACTCCAGGCCCAGCACGGTGTGGCCGAACGCCACTCCAATGTTGCGCAGCACCGTGGAGTCGGTGAGGTCGCGCTGCCAGCGGCTGATCGGCAGCTTCTCCGAAAAGTGCCGGAGCAGGGCGTTGGCCACGCCGAGGTTGCCCTCGGAGTTCTCGAAGTCGATCGGGTTGACCTTGTGCGGCATGGTCGACGAGCCGACCTCGTCCTTGACCACGCGCTGCTTGAAGTAGCCGAGCGAGATATAGCCCCAGATGTCGCGATCGAGGTCGATGAGGATGGTGTTGCAGCGCCCGATGGCGTCGCACAGCTCGGCGGTCCAGTCGTGCGGCTCGATCTGGATGGTGTAGGGGTTGAACTCGAGCCCCAGCGACTCGACGAAGCGCCGCGCAAAGGCCTCCCAGTCGACATCGGGGTAGGCCGCGAGGTGCGCGTTGTAGTTGCCCACCGCGCCGTTGATCTTGCCGAGGATGCTCACCCCGGCGATGCCCGCGCGTGCGCGTTGCAGCCGGTAGACCACGTTGGCCATCTCCTTGCCGAGCGTACTGGGCGTGGCCGATTGCCCGTGGGTGCGGCACAGCATCGGCAGGTCGGCCAAGCGGTGCGCCATCTCGCGCAGCGTGGCGACGACGCGGTCGAGCTGCGGCAACAGCACCTCGTCGCGACCGGCACGCAGCATCAGCGCGTAGGACAGGTTGTTGATGTCCTCCGAGGTACACGCAAAGTGCAGGAAGTTGGTGGCGGCCGCCACTTCGGCGTTGCCGGCGAAGCGCTTCTGCAGCCAGTACTCGACGGCCTTGACGTCGTGGTTGGTGGTCGCCTCGATGGCCTTGACCGCAGCGCCGTCGGTCTCGCCAAAAGCCGCCGCGGCAGCATCGAGTTCGTCGAGGGTGTCGGGCGTGAACGCCGGCAGCTCCGTGATACCCGGTTCGGCCGCAAGTGCCTTGAGCCACTCGATCTCGACGCGCGTGCGGGCGCGGATCAGGCCGAGTTCGCTGAAATGCTCACGCAGCGTCTTGACCTTTCCGGCGTAGCGGCCGTCGAGCGGGGAGAGGGCGGTCAGGGCCGGGTCGACGGTCTCGGGCGTTTTTGACATGGCGGGTCGGGAGGCTCGTGTGGCGAGCGCGGGCAGTTCATCAAGAGCACGGATGATACTGGACGGTCGTCCGGCGGCTCCTGCGCGGACGCAACTTGAACCAACTTCAATGTCCAGCGTCCGACCGCCATGCCTGAACTTCCCGAGGTCGAGACCGCCCGCCGCGGCATCGAGCCACACATCGCCGGACGCACCCTGGCCGGTGCCGTGGTGCGCGACCCGCGCCTGCGCTGGCCGGTGCCGCCGGATCTGCATGCGCAACTGCGCGGCCGCCGTGTGCTCGGCCTTTCGCGGCGCGGCAAGTACATCCTCGCCGACCTCGGCGATGTCCATCTGCTGCTTCACCTCGGCATGTCGGGGAGCCTGTCGATCACGCCCGCCGACACCCCGCCGCGCAAGCATGACCATGTCGACATCCTGCTTGGCGATGGCCACCTCTTGCGTCTGCACGACCCGCGACGCTTCGGGGCCGTGTTGCTTGTTCCCGGCTGGCCCCAGCACCATCCGCTGCTGCGCGGACTCGGCCCCGAGCCGCTCGACCCCCAGTGGTCCGGCGAGGCGCTCTGGCAGGCGACGCGCGGCCGCAGCGCTGCCATCAAGACCGTCATCATGGACGCGCACACGGTGGTCGGCGTCGGCAACATCTACGCCAGCGAGGCGCTTTTCCGCGCCCGCATCCGTCCGGGCACCGCCGCGCGGCGGCTCAGCCGCCCGGCCTGCACCCGGCTCGTCGCCGCCATCCGCGAGACGCTCGAAGAGGCGCTGGCAGCGGGCGGTAGCTCCTTGCGCGATTACGTCCATGCCAATGGCGACCTCGGCTGCTTTCAACTCGAGCACCGTGTCTACGGCCGCGACGGTCAGCCTTGCTTCGCCTGCGGAACCGAGGTCCGCATGGCGCGCATGGGCCAGCGCTCGACCTTCTGGTGTCCGAACTGCCAGCGGTAGCAGATTGTGATAGGCCCGGCCGGCCACCCCGAGGCGGTGGCCCACCCGCCAGGGGTTTTGCGCAGCCGACCATCTGCTACCCTAAAGTGATGAATATCGACGTCCTTATCACCACCCTCGACAACGCCCTGCGTACCATCGCCGGGCCGGCCCACAGCGCCCGCCCGGTGCCCGGCAATGATCTGCCTGAGGCCGACCTGGACGAGCGCCAGCGGCAGACGGTGGCGCGGTTGATGCGTGTCAACCATGTGGGTGAGGTCTGCGCCCAGGCGCTCTACGCCGGTCAGGCGCTCACTGCGCGGGATGCCAAGGTCCAGTCAGCGATGCGCGAGGCGGCGCTTGAAGAGACTGAGCATCTGGCGTGGACCTCCCAGCGCATCAGCGAGCTTGGCGGCCGCACCAGTTTGCTCAACCCGGTCTGGTATGCCGGGTCGTTCGCCATGGGTGCGCTGGCAGGTGCAATGGGTGACCGCGTCAACCTGGGGTTTCTCGCCGAGACCGAGCGTCAGGTCTACGACCACCTCGAGGACCACCTTGGCCGTCTGCCCGCGCAGGACGCGCGATCTGCCGCGATTCTGCGACAGATGCAGATGGACGAAGACCGTCATCGGCAGACTGCCATCAAGGGCGGCGGCACGGAGCTGCCCGCACCGGTTCAGGAGGCGATGCGTCTCGTGTCGAAGGTGATGACGCGCACCGCCTACTGGGTCTAGCAGCAGGCGGAAACGGGAAGGGCGGTTCAGCCCGGCGCGACCGGCTCCTGGACCACCTCGTGGCTGTGCGTCACCTCTGCGGTCTTCGCCAGCATCATCGTCGCCGAGCAGTACTTTTCGGCCGAAAGGCGGATCGCGTGCTCAACGCGGTTGGGCAGCAGGTTGCGGCCGGACACGATGAAGTGCAAGTGGATCTTGGTGAATACCTTGGGGTCGGTGGCGGCGCGCTCGGCGCTGACCTTGACCTCGCAACCGGTCACATCTTGCTTGCTGTTGCGCAAGATGCTGACGACGTCGTAGCTGGTGCAGCCACCGGCACCGACCAGCAGCATCTCCATCGGTCGCGGGCCAAGGTTGCGACCGCCACCTTCGGGTGCGCCGTCCATGACCACAGCGTGACCGCTTCCGGTCTCACCGACAAAACACACGTTCTCAAGCAGTTTGACGCGGGCTTCCAAGGCAGGCTCCTGCAGGCAACCGGACAGGCGGCGGATGCTAGCACGGGCCGATCGACAGGGGCCTTGACCTGTGGCTGTCCCAGTCGTCCGACACCGCGACGGCGGTCCGGGGCAGCCTCACGGCGCCCGGTCGTTGTCGGCGAGCGTCCTCATTGACGCGCAGCCCGCTCCCGCACTACACTCTCGGGCTTTTGGTGAACCGGCACTGCGCCGCACGAGATTCCAACAATGAAAACGTTCTCCGCCAAGCCGCACGAAGTTCAGCGCGACTGGTTCGTGGTCGATGGCACCGACAAGGTCCTCGGCCGACTGGCCTCTGCAATCGCCCACCGTCTGCGTGGCAAGCACAAGGCCATCTACACCCCGCACGTCGACACCGGCGATTTTATCGTCGTGGTCAACGTCGACAAGATCAAGGTCACCGGCAACAAGGCCGAGGACAAGAAGTATTACCGCCACAGTGGATACCCGGGCGGCATCACCGAGACCACATTCGGCAAGATGCAGCAGCGCTTTCCCGGTCGTGCCCTTGAGAAGGCGGTCAAGGGCATGTTGCCCAAGGGTCCGCTGGGCTACGCGATGATCAAGAAGCTCAAGGTCTACGCCGGCGATAGCCATCCGCACAGCGCCCAACAACCGCGCGCCCTGGAAATCTGAGGAGACACCTGTGATCGGTAAGTACTACTACGGCACTGGCCGCCGCAAGAGTTCAGTGGCCCGCGTCTTCGTGCAGTCGGGTAGCGGCAAGTTCACCATCAACGGCAAGTCGATCGACGACTACTTTGCCCGCGAGACTGGCCGCATGGTCGCCCGTCAGCCCCTGGAAGTCACCGCCAACACCGGCAACTTCGACGTCACCGTCAATGTCGACGGCGGCGGCGAGACCGGTCAGGCCGGCGCTGTCCGTCATGGTCTGGCGCGTGCGCTGGTCGACTACAACGCCGACCTCAAGGGTGAGTTGCGCCGCCACGGCCTGATCACTCGCGACGCCCGCGAGGTCGAGCGGAAGAAGGTCGGTTTGCACAAGGCGCGTCGTCGCAAGCAGTTCAGCAAGCGCTAAGCGCAGCAGAAAGACCGCCTTCGGGCGGTTTTTTTTCGTCTACCCAGGCTCAACGCGTTCGCAAGAGGAGCATCCATGGTCACTGACGCGGCAGTTGTCGAGAGCAAGCACACGGGGCGGCCAGGCCGTCGCCTCATCAAAGTCGGTATCGTTGGCGGTACCGGCTATACCGGCGTCGAGTTGCTGCGCCTGCTTGCCGTGCACCCGTCGGTCGAGCTCTCTGTCATCACCTCCCGCGGCGACGCCGGCACGCCCGTAGCCAAGATGTTCCCGAAC
>DALYGT010000119.1:0-5230 GCA_031971375.1 Burkholderiales bacterium
ACTGCCCGAGGAGTAGATGCGCAGGTCGATGCCAGCGGCGTGCCAGGCTTGCAGTGCCGCAGGCGGGCGATGGTCTCGCTCACTTTGTCCCCCGGCAGCTGGCCACCCTCCCCGGGCTTGGCGCCCTGCGCAACCTTGATCTGCAGGACCTCGGCGTTGACCAGATAGGTCGGCGTCACGCCGAAGCGGCCTGATGCGACTTGCTTGATCTTGGAGGTCTTGATGGTGCCGTAGCGGGCCGGGTCTTCGCCGCCCTCGCCAGAGTTGCTGCGACCACCGATGCGGTTCATGCCTTCGGCCAGCGCCTCATGTGCCTCGGGCGACAGCGCGCCGAGCGACATGCCAGCCGAGTCGAAGCGCTTGAGGATGCTCTCCACCGGCTCGATCTGCTCGATCGGCAGCGGCGTCTCCAGCGTCTTGACCCGCATGAGGTCGCGGAACATGGCGACCGGGCGGTGGTTCACCGTCTCGGCGTATTGGCGGTAGAGCGCGTAGTCGCCCTGCTTGACCGCCTTTTGCAGCTGCTGCACCACGTCCGGGTTGTAGGCGTGGAACTCCTCGCCGAACATGAACTTGAGCAGGCCGCCCGCGGTGAGCGGACGCTGCGGGTTGTGCGCGAGCTTGGAGAGCGCCTTCAGGTCGTCCTCGAAGTCCTTGAAGTTGGCACCCGAGATGCGCGAGACGGTGCCCTTGAGCGCCAGGCCCACCACCTCTTCGTTGAGGCCGACGGCCTCGAAGAGCTGCGCGCCGCGGTAGCTCGACACCGCCGAGATGCCCATCTTGGAGAGGATCTTGTAGAGACCCTTGTCCATGCCCTTGCGGTAGTTGGCAAACGCCTTCTCGAGCGGCAACTTGACCTCGCCGGAGCGGACGAACTCGGCGATGACCTGATACGCCAGCCACGGGTAGACGGCAGTCGCGCCGTAGCCGACCAGGCAGGCGTAGTGGTGCGGGTCACGCACCGAACCGGTTTCCGCGACGATATTGGCGTTGCAGCGCTGACCGGCGTCGATCAGCGCATGGTGCACGGCGCCGACGGCGAACAGCATCGGCACCGGCAACTTACCCATTTGCACGTCGCGGTCGGTGAGGACGATGACCACGTTGCCGGCGCGCACCAGCTCGACGGCTTGCTTGGCCACCCCGGCCACCGCGTCCTTGAGCGACTGCTGCGCCGGGTCGTAGGCCAGCGACACCGTCGCTGCCTTGAAGGCCGGGTCGCTCAGTGTGGTGAGCGCGTTGAAGGCGTCGCGCGACAGGATCGGCGACTCGATGCCGATGCGGTGCGCGTGGTCGGCGGTCTCCTCGAACAGGTTGCGCTCAGGGCCGAAGCACGTCGCCAACGACATCACGATCGCCTCGCGGATCGGGTCGATCGGCGGGTTGGTCACCTGCGCGAACTGCTGGCGCAGGTAGTCGTAGGGCGAGCGCACCTTGCGGCTCAGCACCGCCATCGGTGTGTCGTCGCCCATCGAGCCGATCGCCTCGTTGCCGTCCTCGGCGAGCACGCGGATGATCTGGTCGCGCTCCTCAAAGCTCACATTAAAGAGCTTCTGCTCGACCAGCAGCGTCTTGGCGTCCATCTGCGGCAGATCGGCGTCCTGCTTGTCGCCGAAGTCCGGGTGCTGCGAGTGCTCGTCGAGCCACGCGCGGTAGGGGTGTTGGGTCTTGAGCAGGTTGTCGATGTCTTCTGACATCAGCAGCTCGCCGGTCTGCAGGTCGGCGGCGACCATCTGGCCGGGCTTGACGCGGCCCTTGCGCACCACCTTGGCCGGGTCGGCCTCCCACACGCCAATTTCAGATGCGATCGTGAGGATGCGGTCCTCGGTGAGCGCCCAGCGCGCCGGACGCAGGCCGTTGCGGTCGAGCGTGCAGACGGCGTAGCGACCATCGGTCAACACGATGCCAGCGGGGCCGTCCCACGGCTCGCCGTGCATCGAGTTGTACTCGTAGAAGGCGCGGATATCCGGGTCCATCGCGTCGTTGTTCTGCCACGCCGGCGGCACCAGCAGGCGCAGGCTGCGGAACAGGTTCGACCCACCCATCACCAGCGCCTCGAGCATGTTGTCGAGCGACATGGAGTCCGAGCCGGTGGTCGAGACGATCGGACGGATGTCGTTCATGTTGGGGATCAGGTCCGACTCGAACTTGACCTCGCGCGCGCGCGACCAGTTGCGGTTGCCGGCCACGGTGTTGATCTCGCCGTTGTGGGCGAGCATGCGGAACGGCTGCGCCAGGCGCCACTGCGGCCAGGTGTTGGTCGAGAAGCGCTGGTGGAAGACGATCAGGCTCGAGGCGAAGCGCGGGTCGTTCAGATCCTTGTAGAAGGTCGCCAGATTCTCCGGCAGCACCAGACCCTTGTAGCTGATGACGCGGCTGGAGAGGGTCGGCTGAAAGTAGACCGGGTCGACCGGGAACAGCGCCTTCTCAGTGCGGCGGCGGGCGATGTACAGCGCGCGCTCGAAGCGGACCTCGTCGAGGCCGGCCGGCGCGTTGACGAAGACCTGCTCGAAGTGCGGCAGACTCTCCAGCGCGTACTTGCCGCACACCGACGTGTCGATCGGCAGCACGCGGAAGCCGGCCACCTCGCAGCCTTGGGTGGTGAGCTCAGCGCGCAGCGTGGCACGGGCGTGCTCGGCTTGCACAGCGTCGCGCGACAGGAAGACCAGGCCGGCGGCGTAGAGCGGCGCGAGAGTGATGCCGGCCTCGGCGGCGACAGCGCGCAGGAAGGCGTCCGGCTTCTTGAACAGCAGACCGCAGCCGTCGCCCGAGAGGCCGTCGGCAGCCACCGCGCCACGGTGGGTCATGCAGGCCAGCGAGGAGATGGCGGTCTGCACCAAGTGGTGCGCGGGCTTGTCGTCGATCTGCGCGATCAGGCCGAAGCCGCAGCTGTCCTGTTCAAAAGCGGGGCTGTAGAGGGTGTCCTTGAGCCAGTCTTGGCGGTTCATGCGCTGACGTTTCCTGCTTGTATGGTCCGGAGGAGTCTTTCCAGACAAAAAAGGCCCGAACAGCGGGCGTATGGCCTTGTAGTTTAGGACCCCGATCCGATTCGGGCAATTGGAAATGATGCACTGCGGTGGGGCGTCGACCCCACGCGCAGCGGGGCCTCCAGGATCGACGGCTCAGGTCTTGGGCAAGACCTCGCCACCGCCAAAGATGTGCGCGTGGACGTGGAAGACCTCCTGCCCACCGCCCTTGCCGGTGTTGATCATGGTGCGGAAGCCGTCGGTGAGGCCTTGCTGCGGTGCAAGGCGGGCGCCCAGCAAAAGCATGCGGCCGACCAGGTCGCTGTAGGCGGCGTCAAAGTGCGCCAGCGACTCGACGTGCCGCTTGGGGATGACGAGGTAGTGCACGCGGGCGATGGGCCGGATGTCGTGGAAGACGAAGAAGTCCTCGTCCTCGTGGACCTTGTTGGACGGGATCTCGCCGCGCACGATCTTGCAGAAGATGCAGTTGTCGCTCATGGGTCTCGCTCCAGATTCAGCCCTTGCGGGCAGCTTTCTCGTGGTGGCCGGACACACCCTCGCGGCGCTCGAGCTCGGCCCGCACGGCGGCGGCATCAAGGTCGAGGTGCGTGAGCAGCACCAGGGTGTGGAACCACAGGTCGGCCACCTCCTTGACCACATGCTCGCGGTCGCCGTCCTTGGCCGCCATCACCGTCTCGGTAGCCTCCTCGCCAACCTTCTTGAGGATGGCATCGAGGCCCTTGTGATGCAGCTTGGCCACATAGCTCGAGTCGGGGTCGGCGCCGCGCCGCTCGGCCAGCAGGCGCGAGAGGCGATCGAGGATGTCAGCGGGGGCGTCTGTCATGGGTATTCGATGGTCGGGGACTTCGCTGGCGCAAGCGTCTCAACGGTCAGCGCACCGTCCGAACGGTATCTGAAACCGGCTCACTTGGGCGAGCCGAAACCGTCGGCACGGCCCTCATTTGCCATAGATCGATGACGGGTCCTTGAGCACCGGCAGGTTCTCGACCCACTGGCCGTCCCGCAGCGTGCGGAAGAAGCAGCTGCGCCGACCCGTGTGGCAGGCGATACCGCCGACCTGCTCGATGATCAAGCGCACCACGTCACCATCACAATCGAGGCTGACCGACTGCACCGTCTGCGTGTGGCCGGACTCCTCGCCCTTCATCCAGGGTCTACCCCGGGAGCGCGAGTAGTAATGCGCGGTGCCGGTCGTCACGGTGCGCTCGAGCGCGTCGCGGTCCATCCACGCCACCATCAGGATCTCGCCGGTGGCAGCGTCCTGGGCGATGGCGGGGACCAGCCCTTGCGCATCAAAGGCGACTGCGTCGAGCCAGCTCATCGCGGCCCCTCGGTGAGGCGCACCGGGATGCCGCGCTCGACCATGCGCCGCTTGGCGTCGCCGACCGTGTGCTCGCCGTAGTGAAAAATGCTCGCCGCCAGCACCGCGTCGGCGTGGCCCAGCGTCACGCCGTCTGCGAGGTCATCGAGCGAGCCGACGCCGCCCGAGGCGATCACCGGCACATCGACCGCGTCGGCCACCGCTCGCGTCAGCTCGAGGTCGAATCCGCTGCGGGTGCCGTCGCGGTCCATCGAGGTGAGCAGGATCTCGCCGGCGCCGAGCGCGACCACTTTTTGCGCCCACTCCACCGCATCCAGCCCCGTGGCGTTGCGGCCACCGTGGGTATAGACGCCCCAGCGCTGGCCCTCGCGCTTGGCATCGATGGCGACGACGATGCACTGGTTGCCGACGCGGTCGGCAGCCTCGCGCACGAGGTCCGGGTTGAGGATCGCGGCGGTGTTGATGCTGACCTTGTCGGCGCCGGCGTTGAGCAGCCGCCGCACGTCCTCGACCTTGCGCACGCCGCCGCCCACGGTCAGGGGGATGAAGACCTGCTCGGCCACCGCCGAGATGATCGGCAGGATGAGGTCGCGGCCATCCGAACTGGCAGTGATGTCAAGGAAGGTGAGTTCGTCGGCACCCTGGGCGTCGTAGCGGCGCGCCACCTCCACCGGGTCACCGGCGTCGCGCAGCCCAACGAAGTTGATGCCCTTGACCACGCGGCCGGCGTTGACGTCGAGGCAGGGGATGATGCGTTTGGCCAGCATGGTCAGGGATTGGGGACCGGGAGGCGCCGCGCTGGAGTCTGGCGCCGGCGACTCAACCGGCCGCCGGTTCAGCGAGCGCGTCGGCCAACGACTGCGCCGCTGCGAAGTCGAGCGTGCCCTGGTAGATGGCGCGGCCGGTGATGGCGCCCATGATC
>DALYGT010000120.1:0-5221 GCA_031971375.1 Burkholderiales bacterium
GTTCTCGAACTTGACGTCATCGGGGATGACGATGAGGCGGGGGTCGGTCATGGTGTCCTTGTTCTGTTTGCGTTGCTTGGGAGCCCCGTGACGTGATCTGACCGCGGTCGGGTCAGGACCGCCGGATCGAAGCGGGCCACACGGGCCGAGCATTGCGTGAAATGGCCGGCATTCTAGTCGCCTGCCCTACAATACGCGCCCCGACCCTAGGCTGGTCTCGACCGCCCGGCAACCGCCGGGGCTGACCCCAAGCTGATGCAATACGTCTCCACCCGCGGTCAGTCGCCCGCGCTGTCCTTCTCCGAAACCCTGCTCGGCGGCCTGATGACCGACGGCGGTCTGGCCATGCCGACCGCCTACCCGCGCTTCACGCAGGCCGAGCTGGAGGCCATGCGCGGCTTCGACTACGCCGACCTCGCTTTCGCGGTGCTGTCGCGCTTCATCACCGACATCCCGGCCGAGGACCTGCGCAGCATCCTGCGCCGCACCTACACGCCTGAGGTCTACTGCAACTCGGTGACGGGCTCCGACGCCCGCCAGATCACGCCGCTCTACACGCTGGAGCCGGGCCTGCACCTGCTCGAGCTCTCCAACGGCCCGACGCTCGCGTTCAAGGACATGGCGATGCAGCTGCTCGGCAACCTGTTCGAGTACGCGCTGGCGCGGACCGGCCAATCACTGAACATCCTCGGCGCGACCAGTGGCGACACCGGTTCGAGCGCCGAGTACGCGATGCGCGGCAAGCGTGGCGTGCGTGTGTTCATGCTCAGCCCGCACGGCAAGATGAGCCGCTTCCAGACCGCGCAGATGTTCAGCCTGCAGGACCCGAACATCGTCAACATCGCGGTCAGGGGCGTGTTCGACGACTGCCAGGACATCGTCAAGGCGGTCAGCAACGACCTTGCCTTCAAGACCCGGCACCGCATCGGGACGGTCAACTCGATCAACTGGGCGCGTGTCTCCGCGCAGGTGGTGTACTACTTCAAGGGTTACTTCGAGGCGACCGCATCTTCGGATCAGAAGGTCTCGTTCTGCGTGCCCTCCGGCAACTTCGGCAACGTCTGCGCCGGCCACATCGCCCGCCAGATGGGCCTGCCGATCGACAAGCTGGTGGTCGCCACCAACGAGAACGATGTGCTCGACGAGTTCTTCCGCACCGGGGTCTACCGCCCGCGCAAGACCGCCGAGACGCGCCAGACCTCGAGCCCGTCGATGGACATCTCCAAGGCGAGCAACTTCGAGCGCTTCATCTACGACCTCACCGGCCAGGACGGCGACCGCGTGCGTGGGCTGTGGCGCGAGGTCGACGGCGGCGGCGCTTTCAGCCTCGCCGGCACAGACCTGTTTGCGCAAGTGAGCACTCGCTACGGCTTCCAGAGCGGTCGCAGCACGCACGCCGACCGCCTGAACACCATCCGCGCCTGCAAGGAACGCTACGGAAGGCTGGTGGACACCCACACCGCCGATGGCCTCAAGGTGGCGTGGGAACTGCGCGACCCGGCGGTGCCGATGGTCGTGCTCGAGACGGCGCTGCCGACCAAGTTCGAGGAGACGATGGTGGAGGCGCTCGGCGAACGTCCGCCGCGTCCGGCCGGGCTGGAGAACCTGGAGTCGCTGCCGCAGCGATCGCAGGTCATCGACGTCGATGTCGACGCCGTCAAGGCGATGATCGCCGAGGCTGATGCCGCCTAGGCGCGGCCCGGCTGCGTCAGCCACTCCGCCAGCGCTGCAACCACATTTGCGCCGAGCAGCCGACTTCGATTCCCGTCCCAGCCAGTCTCCGGGTGCGGGTCGTCGTCGTGGTCCTTGAAAGGCATCTCCAGCGTCATCGAGACGCAGCCGAAGGCGTGCGCCACCCACTTTGAGGCCAGCGTCAGCATCTCCTCGCCGAAACGCTCCGGGTGGTAGCCATGCACCTGCTGAAAGCGCGGCCCGAGCCGCTCCAGCGTGTCGCAGAACTGCTTCTCGCGGCGGATGTTGGTCTCGCCGTAGCCCGGCACCATGCCCGCGCCGTCGATGAAGACATGCGGGATGGTCTCGTCGCCGTGCACGTCGAGGAAGAAGCCGACGCCAGTCTCGCGCATGGCGCGCTGCACGCACAGCACCTCGGGGCTACGCTCGGCTGAGGGCGAGCGCCATTCGCGGTTGAGGTTGGCGCCGGCGGCGTTACAGCGCAAGTGACCCCTCACACTGCCGTCCGGGTTCATGTTGGGGACCACATGCACGGTGGCCAGCCGCCGCACTGTCTGTGAAGTGACCGAGTCGCCGAGCAGGGTGTCGAGCAGGCCCTCGGCCAGCCACTCGGCCATCGACTCGCCGGGATGCTGGCGGGCGATGACCCACACCGGCAGCGGCCCCTCGCCGATCACCACGCGATCCATGTCGCGGCCCTCGACGCTGGCGCCGAGCCGGTCGACGCGGGCCAGCGGCGAGACCGCGCAACGCCCGATCAATTGCTGGTGGCGTTCCCATGAGTAGGGCTCGAAGTAGGCGAGCCAGACGGTGTCGGTGCGTGGCGTGAGGCGGATGGTCAGGCGGTTGCCGTCATAGCTTGTGTCGGCCACGCGCCGCCAGTGGACGTGATCGGTGCTGATGCAGGCCCGATACCCCGGCCAGCCACCGGGGTAGCTGCACTGGGCGGCGTTGTCGATGTGCAGCGTGAGTGGCACACCTCGCACACCATGCAGGCGGAAGTGGAACCACTGCCGGTGTTCGCCGCCGGCGTCGTCGCGGATGCGCAGGCGCAGGTCAACCCGGCGCGAGGCTTCAACGACCTCGATGTTGCCGCTGTCAAAGACGGCGCTGATGGCGATGTTGTGCATCGGGCTCACGGGGTCTCGCTCGTGGCGGCCGGTCATGGCCTCGGGGTGGGTCAGGGCTGGCTCGCGAGGGCCGGCCGCGCTGCATCCTCCAGCGCCTCGGCCAGCTGCACCACCGACATCGCGTAAAAGCTGGAGCGGTTGTAGCGCGTGATGACGTAGAAGTTCTGCAGGCCGACCCAGTACTCGGCCTTGTCGCCGTTGCCATAGCGCAGCAAGACCCCGGGGTCGCTGTCTTCCGGCTTGGTCTGGCCCGCGGTCGGGCGGACGCCTTGCTGTCGCAATTCTGCGATCGGCGTGTCCGGCTTGATGCCGCCGCCGACCTCCGGTGCACCGTCCACATCTGCCCGGAACGCCACCGGGCGTCCGGCCTGCCAGCCGTGCCGTGCCAGGAAATTGGCCACACTGGCGACTGCATCGGCCGGGTTCCGCCAGAGATCGATGTGAGCATCGCCGTCACCATCCACGGCGTATTTGCGCCAGCTCGAGGGCATGAACTGCGGCATGCCTAGCGCCCCGGCGTAGCTGCTGCGGATCTCGCCGACGGCGATGCCTTGGTCACGCGCCAAAACCAGCAACGACTCGAGTTCGTCGCGGAAGAAACCAGCGCGTGCCGGGTACTCGAAGGCCAGCGTGGCAAGGGTGTCAAAGGCCTTGTGCCGCCCGATGTTGCCGCCGTAGGCCGTCTCCACGCCGAGCAGCGCGACGATGACCGAAGCCGGTACGCCCGTCTCGCGCGTCGCCGCGTCGAGGGCGGCGCGGTTGCTGTCCCAGAACTCGATGCCCTGTCGGACGCGCTTGGCGTTGACGAAGCCGCTGCGGTAGCGGTCCCAGTCGGGTGGGCGCGAGGCCGGTGCCGGCACGATCAGGCGCAGCACGTCGGCGCGGATCGTGGCGCCGCCGAACAGCGCGCAGACGCCGTCGCGGTCGAGGCCATTGCGCTCGGCGACTCGGCTCGCGAATTCGGCGACCTCAGGCCGCTCGCAACTGAGCCCCGCCGCTTGCAGGCTGCTGCTGCCCTGCATCAACAGCGGCATGGCGACGATGGCGATCCAGTGACGGCGGCTCACCGGTCGCCCCAGCAGGTCAGGCCTTGACGCGGTTGCGGTATTCGGCGGTGCGCGTGTCGATCTCGATCTTGTCGCCGATCTCGACGAACGCCGGCACCTGGATCACGAAACCGGTCGGCTTGATGCGGGCTGGCTTGAGCACCTTGCCCGAGGTGTCGCCCTTGACCGCCGGCTCGGTGTACTCGACCTCACGGACGACACTGGTCGGGAGTTCGACCGAGATGGCGCGGCCTTCGTAGAAGGTGACTTCGCAGGGCAGGCCATCATCGAGATAGTTGAGTGCGTCACCCATGTTGTCGGCTTCGACTTCGAACTGGTTGTACTCGGCGTCCATGAACACATACATCGGGTCGGCGAAGTATGAGTAGGTGACCTCCTTGGGCTCCAGCATGATGAGGTCGAATTTGTCGTCGGCCTTGAACACGGTTTCGGTGCCGGAGCCGGACAGCAGGCTCTTGAGCTTGACCTTCATGACCGCCGAGCTGCGGCCCGACTTGTTGTACTCGGCCTTTTGCACGACCATCGGCTGGCCGTCGAGCATGATGACGTTGCCGCTGCGCAGTTCTTGTGCGGTTTTCATGGTTATCGGGTTCCAGAGAGAGCAGTAAAACCCGCTATTCTAGCGGTGAAAGATGGCGCGAAGCGAAGTCCGCAAGGGCGAGCTCGAGGCTCGGCAGCGCGTCGAGCCGGTCGTGCCAGCGTGCCGCGCAGTCCGTGGCGTCGCCGAACCCGGCGACAGCTGCAGCCCACAGTGCGGCCACGTCTTCGATGTCCGACATCCCGTTGAACCAGCGGTTCAGTGCCGCCCATGGTGGTGGCATCGCGCAGCGCGCCAGCCACGCATCGACCTTGGCGTGGTGCGCGTCAGCGTCCTGCAGGTATGCGGCCCACAGCAGCGGCCGCCCGGCCCACTGCGCGCGGACGAAACTGTCCTCCCCGCGCACGATGTTGAAGTCGCAGTGGGCGAGGACGGCGTCGTAGAGGTCCTGATCGACGAAGGGGATGCGCACCAGCGTCAGGTGGTGGCGTGTCCACGTTGCGCCTACGCCCGCCCCGAGCGCGCGCCCGCCGAGGTCCCCCGGCATATCTGTCGGCACAAGAAGGCGCGTGTCGCGCGGGCCGTGTTCGATGGCGGCGAGCAGGGCCGGCAGTGGCGAGTCGCGGTAGCAGAACAGCGAGCCGGTGAGGGGCGCCCTGCGCACGAGCCGCTGCAGATCGGGCGGCAATGCCGGCAAAGCTGTCTGCGGCCCTGGCAGACCGGCGGTGCCGGGGGTGAAGCCGGGGAACACGAACCAGCGTGTCAGACCGCCGGCCTGCGGTGAGGGCAGACCA
>DALYGT010000121.1:0-5153 GCA_031971375.1 Burkholderiales bacterium
GGTGACGGGCTCCGGCACCGCGCAGCAGGACGGCGCGGTCGGCGACCTGATCCGCGTTCGGGTGCCGGGCGGCCGAACACTGCAGGCGGTCGTCACTGGCGAGGGGCGTGTCACCGTGCAATCGCGCTGACCGGCATGCGCTCGACGGAGCGCTTGCGAGCAGCCGCTCAAAGCCGCATAATCCCGGGTTCTTTCCGATGCCATTAGAGATTCGCGCCATGCAAGCCGACATCCACCCGACCTACGCCGAGATCAGCGTCACCTGCAGCTGCGGCAACAAGTTCACCACCCGTTCGACCATGAACAAGCCGCTGCAGATCGAAGTCTGCTCGAGCTGCCACCCCTTCTTCACCGGCAAGCAGAAGATCGTCGACACCGCCGGCCGCGTCGAGCGCTTCCGTCAGCGTTACGGCAACAAGACGCAGTAAGGCTTTCGAGACCCCCGCAAGAGGCGGCTCCGGCTGCCTTTTTTGTTGCCTGCGGAGGCTACACTCGGCGCCATGACACGTATCCTCGCTTGGCTCCTTTGTGCGCCCGCGCTGCTCGGCCTCGGCAGTTGCGCCGTCAACCCGGTCTCGGGCAAGCAGCAATTCAACCTGATGTCGGAGCAGCAAGAAGTGGCGACCGGGCGGCAAGGCGATGCCGAGGTGCGCAGGCAGTATGGCGTCTACGCCGACGCGACCCTGCAGGCGCGCATCGAGGCGATCGGCCGGGACCTCGCCCTGCACAGCCACAGGCCCGGCCTGCCCTACCGCTTCACCGTGCTCGACAGCACCGAAGTCAACGCATTCGCCCTGCCCGGCGGGCCGATCTACATCACACGCGGACTGCTCGCCTACCTCAACACCGAGGCCGAGGTCGCCGCCGTGCTCGGCCACGAGGTCGGGCACGTGACGGCACGGCATGGCGCACAGCAGTACAGCGCGAACCAGGCGACCCAACTCGGCATGGCGCTGCTCTCGGTGCTCTCGCCCGACATCGGCCGCGCCAGCCAGTCGTTGATCAGTCCTTTGGCCACGGCGTGGCTGCGCGGGTACGGCCGCGAGCACGAACTCGAAGCCGACCGCCTCGGCGCCGAATACCTGGCCCGCACCGGACGATCGCCGCAAGCCATGGTCGAGGTCATCGGCGTGCTCAAGAACCAGGAGCTCTTCGATGCCGAGCGAGCCCGTCGCGAGGGCCGTGAGCCGCGCGCCTACCACGGTGTGTTCGCCACCCACCCGGACAATGACACGCGACTGCGCGAGGTCATCGACGAGGTGCGCCAGCTCACCCGCGACGATCGCATCAAGCCCGAGGCGCCCGGCGCGTTCCTCGCCGCCCTCGATGGCATGGTCTGGGGCGACAGCCCGGATCAGGGTATGGTCCGCGACGGCGTGTTCCGGCACGGGCCACTCGATTTCGGGATGAACCTGCCCACCGGTTGGCGGGTGCAGAACAGCACGCAAGTGCTCACTGCGCAATCGCCACGCGGCGACGTACGGCTGCAACTGGTCGGGCTTGGCGCGACGCGTGGCGACATCGCCGCGCGGTTGCAACAGGCGCTGGGGCGGGCACCGCACACGACGATCGCCCGCGGCGACCGCAACGGCATCGAGTTTGCAAGCACACGCGGCAACGTCAACGGCGCGCCCTTCGAAGCACTGGGCTTCCGCTCGGGTGGCCAGGACCTGCTGCTGATCGGTTTGGCACGTGACCGCAACGCCGAGTCATCGATGCAAGCCGCGTTCCGCGCTGCGGTCGATGGCTTGCACCCGCTCGATGCGGCCGAGCGTGAGTCGCTCAAGCCGCTGCGCATCCGACTGCAGAAGATCGACCGCCGCACCACCTACCGCGAACTGGCCAAGGACTCGCCGCTCGGCGGTGAGGCCGAGTCCATCCTGCGCCTGATCAATGGCGACTGGCCGGCGGGTGAACCGGCACGTGGCCGCACCATCAAGGTGGTCCGCTAGGCATGCTCGGGTACGCGCCGCCAGACCCGATCCCGGGCCAGCGCCCGCATCCTCCGCTCTACTGGCTGTTGCTTTGGGTGGCGGCGTGGACGCTGATCGGCTTGTTCGGGCACACGCCTTGGCGCGGTGACGAGTCGGTGCAGTTGGGGCTGGCGCTGGATGTTCTGCACAAGGGCCATTGGCTGGCGCCGGAACTGGGCCAGCTGCCATGGCTGGAGACACCGCCACTTGCAGTCTGGTGGTCAGCGGCTGCCATCGCGGCGCTGGGCGATTGGCTAGAACCGTATGACGCAGCGCGCCTGCCCGGGCTGCTGGCACTTCTGCTGGCGTTCTGGGCGCTGTTGCGTTGGTCGCTGCCGCGCCTGCAGCGGCGGGACCGCTGGGCAGCAGGGCTCTCTCTGTTCGGTGCGTTGTCGCTCGGCATCCCTGCGCACACCGGTGCCACCGAGTTATGGACCTTGGCCGGATTCGCCCTGCTCGCCGCAGGACTCAGCCGGCCCGAACGACGCGCGTCCCGCACCGCGACCCTGATCGCGACAGGCCTTGCGCTGGCATCGCTGGCAGGTGGCTCGCAACTGTGGCTCGCCGGCGTTCTGGCCATCGCAGCCGTCAGTGTCGCCGCGCCCCAGCGCAGCCAGCACCGCGCCCATCTGCTCGGACTGGTGGTCGGTTCCATGCCACTTCTGGTTTGGGCTGCGATGCTGAAAGGGCAAGGACTGCTTGCACCATGGTTTGCCACCGACCCGCTGCTTGCCGTCGCATCGGGCCAGCAACAGCCGGGCGGGGGGCTGTTTGCCGAGGTGCGCGGCGTTTTGTGGTCCTGGCCTCTGTGGCCATTGGCGGCCGCAGCACTCTGGCAGCGCCGCCGCAACATCCGCAGCGACCCGCGCCTGTTCGCGCCCTTGGCGCTGTTGGTCTGCGCCATGCTCGTCTGGTGGCTGACGCCGGGCGCGAAGGACGCCCGCGCTCTGGCCCTGCTCGGCCCGCTCGCGCTGCTCTCCGGCCCCGGCTTGTTGCGTCTGGAGCGTGGTCAGGCGCAGGCGCTCAACGCTTTTGGCATCGTGCTGTTCATGAGCGTACTCGGCATGCTCTGGCTGTTCTGGGCAGCTGCACACCTCGGCGCGCCCCAACCCTTTGCCGGCCGCGCCCTGCGGCTGCTGCCAAGCTACGATGGCAGCTGGTCGACATGGCAAGTGGCGGCGGCCGCCATTGCCACTGCGGCGGCGGTGATCCTGGTCGCCGGTTTGCGGCGCTCGCCACTGCGCCCGTTGTTGGGGTGGTGCATCGGCAGCAGCGTGGTCTGGATGCTTGTGATCCTGCTTGGCGGACACTGGCTCGAAAGTCGCCTCAGCTACCAGCCGCTGGTCCGCTCCCTCGCGGACCATTGGCCGGAGCGGGGCTGCGTCGCCGACAGTCCGACGCTGCGGCCGGGCCTTGTCGCAGCAGTACGCAGCTTCTCGCGCCACGAACTCATCCGCGGGAACGCCGGCTTGCGCTGCCCGTACGTGCTGGCGGCCGTGCCGCGCACGGCCGCGCAAGCGCCCGACGATGCCGATGTGCTGTGGCGGGGACGTTGGAACGCTGACAGCCGCAACCACTATGTGCTCTATCGCCGCCCCTGACATCGCTGCGCGGATGATGCAAAATACTGGGCGCGGTCTAGAATGCTGCAAGTCGTAGTTCATCACCTGAGGAGAGAGTCAATGAAGGTTCTGTCGTTCGTCGGCGCCGTCGCACTGGCCGCGTCGTTCAGCAGCGCGGCCATGGCCAGCCCGGAACTCGCCACCAAGAGCGGATGCCTCGCCTGCCACGCCGTGGACAAGAAGGTCATCGGCCCGGCATACAAGGACGTCGCCAAGCGCTACGCGGGCGATGCCAAGGCTGAAGCCATGCTCATCGGCAAGGTCAAGAACGGTGGTGCCGGCAACTGGACCAAGGAGACCGGTGGCATGGCCATGCCGCCCAACGCCCATGTCTCGGACGCCGACATCAAGACCCTGGTCAAGTGGATCCTGTCGCAAAAGTAAGCGCCTGAAGTCTCAGCAGAGGGGCCAGCCGCGTGCTGGCCCTTTTGTTTTCTGGCGCCCTGCCGACCCAGAGACGCCATAATCCGGGAATGGGAATCAGCAGCCCCGCCTCCCCTCGACTGGTCCGCCTCGCGCCGCTGATGCGCCACTCCGTGATCGGCACGCTATGCCTGTGCCTGTTGCCGGCGCTGGCGTCAGCAGGGGACACGACACGGACCGAAGCCACAAGAGTGGTGCGGATCGGTTCGGTGGCGCCGCTCACCGGTCCGCAGGCGCACCTCGGCCACGACAACGACAACGGCGTCCGCCTCGCCGTCGAGCAGGCCAACGCACGCGGCTTGACCCTCGACGGCAAGCCGGTGCGGATCGAAGTGGTGAGCGAGGACGACCAGGCCGACCCCAAGACGGCGACCATCGTCGCGCAGAAACTCATCGACGCTGGCGTGGTGGCGGTGGTCGGGCACCTCAACTCGGGCGCCACCATCCCGGCGAGCAAGCGCTACCACGACGCCGGCATCCCGCAGGTATCGCCGTCGGCGACCGCGATCGCCTACACCGCGCAAGGCTACGCCAACGCGTTCCGGGTGATGGCCAACGACAGCCAGCAGGGCGGCGCGCTCGGGCGCTTTGCCGTGGAACAGCTCAAGGCGCAGCGCATCGCCATCGTCGACGACCGCACGGCCTACGGGCAGGGCCTCGCCGACGAGTTCGAAAAGGCCGCGCGCGCCGCCGGCGGCAACATCGTCGGGCGCGAGTACACCACCGACCGCGCCACCGACTTCACCGCCATCCTCACCTCGCTCAAGGGCCGAGGGCCGGATGTCGTCTTCTTTGGCGGGATGGACGCGCAGGGCGCACCACTGGCGCGGCAGATGCGCGCGCTTGGGCTGCGCGCGGTGCTGATGAGCGGTGACGGCCTGCAAAGCGCCGAGTTCCTAAAATTGGCGGGCCGCGCAGCAGAGGGCGTGGTGGCATCGACCCCCGGGCTGCCGCCGGCAAAGATGCCGGGTGGCGAAGCCTTCCGCCGCGACTTTGTGGCCAAGTACGGGATCATCCAGAACTACGCGCCCTACGCCTATGACGCGGCGGCGACGCTGATCGCCGCCATGCAGAGGGCGGACTCGGCCGAGCCGGCAAAGATCACCGCGGCGTTGCGCGGCATCGAACGCGACGG
>DALYGT010000122.1:0-5129 GCA_031971375.1 Burkholderiales bacterium
CGTCCTCGATCGCCGGGCCGATGGTCACCTGGGTGCCGGGGTAGAGCTCCTGAACCGCCTGCGCCATCACGTGGGCGGCGTCGTGGCGCACCAGCTCGAGCGCGTCGTCATCCTTGGCGGTGACGATGGCGAGGCTGGCGTCGCGATCGATGCGGAAGCTGGTGTCGACCAGTTGCCCGTCGACGCGACCCGCGAGTGCCGCTTTGGCGAGGCCGGCACCGATGCTTGCGGCGACCTCGGCCACCGTGACCGGGTGTTCGAACTGGCGCTGCGAACCGTCGGGGAGGGTGATGCTCGGCATGCGGGGGCTGACTCCGGGGGGCCTCCAGAAACGCAAATGCGCGGACCGGCCGCGCACGAGATTCTGGGGGCAAGGCGTTGGTAGGCGCGATTGGATTCGAACCAACGACCCCCACCATGTCAAGGTGGTGCTCTAACCAACTGAGCTACGCGCCTGTCGCTGTTGCGGCGCGCAGTCTATCACCGCGTTCGGCGCTTGACCACAGCCGCTTGGGACGTCCATGGCCCGACCCCGACAGCCAGCCACCCATGGCGTTGTCCACCGCGGCAAGGCGGGACAGCCGCAGGCACGGCGGCAACCGGGCCAGACCTCTCCAAGTCACCGCGCCAAGATTCCCGGTTATACATGTCAAGGATTTTATGTGTCATTTTTATGCGCTCAAAAACGAAGCGATCCGTGTCGTCTTCATGTCAGCGCAATTGCAAAAGCGTGTCTCCCGGACTTTCTGCACAGGCTTGTCCACAGATTCTGTGGATGACTTGAGATTCTGTGGATGACTTGGCGCCGGCCGCGCAGACCCCGGAGATCCGCCGCCATCGCCACGGCACTCGGGCGCGCCCGGTGCTTCACGGGGTAGGCGTCGCCGCGCTCGGAGGTAGAATCGGCGAACCTTGTGCAGTGGTTGCAGTCCTACCGGCCTGCACCAGATCGAGTCCGCCAATGTCCCGTTACCTCGTCTCCATCGCCGCTGTCGTCGCCCTCGTGGGATGTGCCACGTCCGGCAAGCCGGTCCGCGCCGCCTCGGCTGAACCCACGGCGCGCGCCAAGCCTGTCGCCAAGGTCGAGCGTCAGGCCGAACTGCCGACGCAGGCACTGACGCGCGACATCATGTTCAAGCTGCTGGTCGGCGAGGTCGCCGCACAGCGCGGAGAGATCGGTCTCGCCGCTGAGGCCTACGCTGACCTCGCCAAGACGACCCGCGACCCGCGCGTCGCCAAACGCGCGACCGAGGCGGCGATGTACGCCCAGAACCCCGACCTGGCGATCCGTGCCAGCCGAATCTGGATGGAGGCGGACCCCGGCGACGACGCCGCCACGCAGACTTATGCCTCGATGCTCATCAATACCGGCGACTTTGACGCAGCCGAGCCGGTGATGGCAAACGTACTCAAGCAGCAGGGGCCGCGCACCGGTGCAGCACTGCTGCAGGTCGGCAGCATGCTCAACCGTAGCGGCGATCGCGCCGCGGCCGCGGCCTTTGCCCGCAAGCTCGCCGAGCCCTACCTCAAGCTGCCTGAGGCCAATCTGCTGCTGGCGCAGATGGCCTTCAACGCGGGAGACGCCGACGGCGCACTGCGCTATGGTCGTGCGGCCGTAGAGTTGCAGCGTGACTGGGAGCCCGGCCTGTTGTTCGTGGCCCAGGTGCTGACATCGACCGATCCCGCCGCCGCCACACGGTATCTGGCCGAAGCCAGCAAGCGTGTCCCGAAGTCACGCAACATCGGGCTCGCCCATGCCCGCGCGCTCGCCGCGAACGGCCAATATCCGGCCGCACTGGTCGAGTTCAAGCGCCTTGCCAAGACTTTCCCCAAGGATGGTGAAATCGGCGTCACGGTCGGCGCACTGGCGAGTCAGGCAGGCGACCCTGCCACCGCCGAACAGTACCTTCGCATGGCCATGGACAGCGACTACGCCGAGAAGGACAACGTGCGCCTGATGCTCGGACAGGTCGAGGCGGATCGCGGCAACCCGGCTGCTGCGCTCAAGTGGTACGAGAGCGTCGCGCCGGGCACCAACGTCTATCTGCCAGCGCAAGTCAGCATCGCGCGCCTCGTACTCAAGCAATCCGGGATCGATGCCGCACGAGAGCGCATCCGCAGCGTGCGCGTCGATTCGCCGCTGGAACAGGTGCAACTGATCATGGCCGAGGCCTCGCTGCTGCGCGAGACCGGCGACGACCGCGGCGCTTTTGCCGTACTGGATGCCGCCACGCAGGAGTACGCTGGCATCGCCGACCTCTGGTACGACCATGGGATGGCTGCCGAACGGCTCGACATGCTCGATGTCGTCGAGACGAGCCTGCGCCGGGTCATCGAGCTGAAGCCCGACCACGCCCATGCCTACAACGCACTCGGCTTCAGCTTGGCCGAGCGCAATGTGCGTCTGCTCGAGGCACGCGGATACATCGAGCAGGCTCTGCAATTGCAGCCTGATGACCCTTACATCGTCGACAGCCTCGGCTGGGTGCAGTACCGCCTCGGAGAACTCGAAGAGGCCGAGAAGACGCTGCGCCGGGCCATGTCGCTCAAAGACGATCCCGAAGTGGTGGCGCATCTGGCCGAGGTCTTGGTCAAGCGCGGCAACGCAGCCGATGCGCGCAAGCTGATCGCCAACGGCCTCGGCAAGAACCCGGGCAACAGCGTCCTGCAGGCTGCACAGGCGCGGTTGCTGCCCTGAGCATTCTGCAGTCTTCGGCCGCCCGCCCCTCGCCGCGCAAGGCGGTCGCCGAAGGGTCCGTCGACCTGCACTCGGACCCGTGGGCAGCCCTGCAGGGATGACGAAGTTGCAGCGTGCACGCCGAACGGTATTCCGCTGCCTGGCCGCGCTGCCCCTCGTCGCGCTGCTTGCAGGCTGCGGCAGCCTGCCGCGCGCGCCCAGCGGCGCGTCCGCCCCGACCACACCCACGTTTGCGCTGAGTGGCCGCCTGTTGGCCAGCGACGGCAGCCGACGCTTCTCGGCATCGCTGCGCTGGTCGCAGGGGCCCGCCACCCGCATCCTGCTCACCACACCGCTGGGTCAGGCAGTGGCGTCGATCGACGTCGATACAGGTGGCGCACGCCTGACCACCGCCGATGGGCAGCAATATGCGGCAGCAAACCTCTCCGAACTGGCGCGACGCGGGCTCGGTCTCGCCCTGCCGTTTGAGCAACTGCCCTGGTGGATGAGCGGCCACGGGGCGCCCGACGTACCGGCGAGCCCGATCGAGCCGGACGGTTTCGCGCAGCAGGGCTGGACGGTGCGCTACGGCAGCCGCGACGCGCTGGGACGGCCGCTGCGACTCGACGCCGAGTGCACGACGGGCTGCAACGTTGGCTCGCAGCCCGGCGCGCCGAGTGGCCCGCTCACAGTCCGCGTCATCATCGACCAGTGGCTGGAACCGTGACCCAGGCCTCGACACCCGCGACCGAAGACGGCCGCTGCGCCAAGTCCGTCCCGGTCCCGACGGCCGCCGAAAGGATGCCCGGTGTGCGCCACAGCCTACCGGCGCCGGCCAAGCTCAATCTCTTCCTCCACGTCACCGGTCGCCGGGCCGACGGCTACCACGAGTTGCAGACGCTGTTCCGCCTGCTCGACTTCGGCGACACCGTGCACCTCGAGGTGCGCGACGATGGCGCGATCGTGCGCGAGGACCCGCTGCCGGGCATCGATGCGGAGCACGACCTGGTGGTGCGTGCGGCGCGCGCACTGCAGGCTGCCAGCGGTTGCAGGCTTGGCGCGAACATCGGTCTGCACAAGCGCCTGCCGATGGGCGGCGGCCTGGGCGGGGGCAGCTCGGATGCGGCCACCGTGCTGCTCGGGCTCAACCAGTTGTGGAGCCTTCAGTGGTCGCGCGAACGCCTGCTTGAGCTCGCTTTGCCGCTCGGCGCCGATGTGCCGGTGTTCGTGTTCGGTCGCAACGCATGGGGCGAGGGCGTCGGCGAGCGCTTGCAGGCGGTCGATCTGCCACCGGCGTGGTACGTGGTTCTGACTCCGCCGCGCGGGGTGTCGACGCCGACCGTCTTTGCCGCCCCGGAATTGACACGCGACCATGCCCCCATCACAATACGCGCCTTTTTCGAGGGGCTTGCCGGCAACGACCTGCAACCCGTGGCGTCCGGACTCGAGCCGGCCATCGCGGAACACCTCGAATGGCTCTCGCGGTACGGCAAAGCCCTGATGTCCGGTTCCGGATCCAGCGTCTTTGTCGAACTTGCCAGCGCCGCCGATGCCGAACGCGTGCTGCAACTCGCGCGTCCGCATCACACGGGTTTCGCCGCGCAGGGGTTGGATCTCCATCCACTGCACGGCTGGGCTGGATAGCCCGCTTCCGAACACTGGGGAGTCGCCAAGTGGTAAGGCACCGGATTTTGATTCCGGCATTCGTAGGTTCGATCCCTACCTCCCCAGCCACCCTCTGATGGCGCCCACGCGCCGCTGATGTCGCGGAGAACGCAGCGTGTCCTTCGGTAACCTGATGGTCTTCGCCGGCAACGCCAACCCGTTGCTGGCCTCCGCGGTCGCGAAGAACCTCGATATCGCGCTCGGACGCGCGCAGGTCGGGCGCTTCTCCGACGGCGAAGTGATGGTCGAACTGTTGGAGAACGTGCGCGGCAAGGACGTGTTCGTCCTGCAGTCGACCTGCGCGCCGACCAACGACAACCTGATGGAGCTGATGATCATGGTCGACGCGCTGCGCCGCGCCTCGGCCGGCCGCATCACCGCCGCCATCCCCTACTTCGGCTACGCCCGCCAGGACCGCCGCCCGCGCTCGGCGCGCGTCGCCATCTCGGCGCGTCTGGTCGCCAACATGCTGTCCAGCGCCGGCGTCGACCGCGTGCTCACCATGGACCTGCACTCAGACCAGATCCAGGGCTTCTTCGACATCCCGGTCGACAACATCTATGCCACGCCGGTGCTGCTCAAGCATCTGCAGGAGCAGAACCACCAGGACCTCATCGTGGTGTCGCCCGACGTCGGCGGCGTGGTGCGCGCACGCGCCATCGCCAAGCAGCTCTGCTGCGACCTCGCCATCATCGACAAGCGCCGCCCGCGCCCCAATGTCGCCGAGGTGATGCACATCATCGGCGAGATCGAGGGCCGTACCTGCGTGATCATGGACGACATGGTC
>DALYGT010000123.1:0-2156 GCA_031971375.1 Burkholderiales bacterium
AGGGTTCGGGCGGCGGATGGGGGTGGTTGATGATTTCGAACGTGGGGGTCGGGGCGCGGCGATTCAAGAGGCGCAACGATCCAACGGGGCCTGTAACCAGAGACGCGCCGGGTCAGGACCCTTTTGCGACCGTCACCAGCGCCGGCCGCAAGACCCGCTCGTGCAGGGTGTAGCCCTTGAGCATCACTGCGACCACGGTGTTGGCCGGTTGGTCTGACTCGACCATCGACATCGCCTGATGGCGGTTCGGGTCGAACCGCTCGCCGAGCGGGTTCTCGGCGCGCACCTGTGCGCTCTCAAAGGCGGATCCAAGCTGCTTGAGCGTGAGTTCGACGCCTTCGCGCAGGGCTTGGCTGTTGCTTGCATCGGTGGCAAGCGCGGCCTCGAGGCTGTCGCGCACCGCGAGCAGGTTGCCGGCGAACTTCTCGACCGCAAAGCGTGACGCCTTCTGCACGTCTTCGGCGGCGCGGCGGCGGATGTTCTCCGCCTCGGCACGGGCGTACAGCACGGCGGCGCGCGCTTCTTCGAGCTGCTTGACGAGGTCGTCAGCGGCGCGCGGTGCGGCGTCTTCTGCGGGCTGCCCGGCACTGGTCTGGCCGGTCGGAATGGTGTCGCTGGCGGCCTCTGCGGTGGCGTCCTGTTGCGGCGCCTTCTCTTCTTGCATGTTGCGTCTCCACGGTCTGATGTGGCGGGTCCGGTCTCTCTGGACCGGGTGGGTGCGGCCTCTGGCCGCGCGGCGTCTGGCAGGACGTGGGGGCTTGCCAGCGGATTTCAAGAGCGACGGATGCGGTGCGATCCGGCGTGAACGAAAGCCGCGAAGCTGGCGGATGGCGCGTCTCCGGATGCAGACCGGACTGCGGACCGCGCGTGGGCGGGGGGCTATACTGCGCGCCACGCACCGGGGACCACCCGGCAGCGGCTGCAAGGCGGCCGCGACACGACAGGATCAGCCCGAGTCAGGGCCCACACATGGCAGGACCGAGACATGGCAGGACATAGCAAATGGGCCAACATCCAGCACCGCAAGGGGCGCCAGGATGAGAAACGCGGCCGCATCTTCTCGCGGCTGGCCAAGGAGATCACGGTGGCCGCCAAGATGGGCGGCGGCGACGCCAGCTTCAACCCGCGCCTGCGGCTGGCAGTCGACAAGGCCAAGGACGTCAACATGCCGGCCGACAACATCGACCGCGCCATCAAGAAGGGCACCGGCGAGCTTGAGGGTGTCGACTACATCGAGATCCGCTACGAGGGCTACGGCATCGGCGGCGCTGCGGTGATGGTCGACTGCCTCACCGACAACCGCACCCGCACCGTCGCCGACGTGCGCCACGCCTTTGCCAAGCACGGCGGCAACATGGGCACCGACGGTTGCGTGGCGTTCCAGTTCAAGCACTGCGGGCAGATGCTGTTCGCGCCGGGGGTGAGCGAGGACGCGCTGATGGAGGCCGCGATCGATGCCGGCGCCGAGGACGTGATCACTCATGAAGACGGCTCGTTCGAGGTGATCACCGGCCCCGCAGACCTGACCAAGGTCCGCGAGGCGCTGGAGCAGGTCGGCTTCAAGCCGGAGGTTGCCGAAGTCACACAGAAGCCGCTCAACGAGACCGAGCTGGCCGGCGACGATGCCGCGAGGATGCAGAAGCTGATCGACGCGCTCGAGAGCCTCGACGACGTGCAGGACGTGTACACGTCCGCAATCTTTGACGAGGCATGAGCGCGCTGCGCATCCTCGGCATCGACCCGGGTTTGCGCGTCACCGGATTCGGCGTCATCGACATGACCGGACCGCAACTGGCTTACGTGGCGAGCGGCCGGGTGCGCGGCGGTGAACGCCTGCCCCTGCCCGACCGCATCCGCTTGCTGGTCGATGGCATCGGCGAGGTGATCCGCGAGTACCGGCCGCAGGTGGCGGCGGTCGAGCAGGTGTTCGTCAACGTCAACCCGCAATCCACGCTGCTGCTTGGCCAGGCACGCGGCGCGGCGATCGCCACACTGGTCAGCGCAGCGCTGCCGGTGAGCGAATACACCGCACTGCAGGTCAAGCAGGCGGTGGTCGGCGCTGGCAAGGCCGGCAAGCAGCAGGTCGCGCACATGGTCGCGTGGCTGCTGGCGCTGCCGGTCGAGCCCGAGGGCGATGCCGCCGACGCGCTGGCCTG
>DALYGT010000123.1:2256-5072 GCA_031971375.1 Burkholderiales bacterium
GGCTGCTGGCGCTGCCGGTCGAGCCCGAGGGCGATGCCGCCGACGCGCTGGCCTGCGCCATCTGCCACGCGCACAGCGTCAACGGCTACGGCGGACGCGCCACCGGTGCTCGCAAAGGGGGCCGCGTGCGCAGCATCGAGGAGTGGCTGCGGTGAGGGCGCGGGCATGATCGGCCGACTGCGCGGGACCCTGCTCGCCAAGCAGCCGCCCCAGGTGCTGGTAGAGGCCGGCGGCGTCGGCTACGAGGTCGACGTGCCGATGAGCACGCTCTACGCGCTGCCGGCGCTTGGCGCCGAAGTGACGCTGCTGACGCATCTGGTGGTGCGCGAGGATGCGCACCTGCTCTACGGCTTTGCGACCGACCGCGAGCGAGCCACGTTCCGCGAGTTGCTGCGCATCTCCGGCGTTGGCCCCAAGGTCGCGCTGGCGGTGCTGTCCGGGCTCTCCACCGATGATCTGGCGCGTGCAGTGGCGATGCAGGATACGGCGCTGCTCACCCGTGTGCCGGGTATCGGCAAAAAGACCGCCGAGCGTCTGCTGCTCGAGCTCAAGGGTCGGCTCGCCGATGCGCTGCCCGGGGCGGGCGGCGCGGTCGCGGCAGGTGCCAGCGCGGATGTCATGGCGGCGCTGGTCGCGCTGGGTTACAACGAGCGCGAGGCCGCCGCCGCAGTCAAGACGCTGCCGGACGGTGTGTCGGTGGAAGAGGGCATCCGCGCTGCCCTCAAGGCCTTGGCGCGGTAGCGACCCGGCGCAGACTGAACCCTAGCCGAGCGCCTTGTTCAGGTTGTAAAGGCTTATGAAAGAGATGACCAGACCGACGATGGTCATCAGCGCCCGCGCCGGGATGCGGCTGCACAGCACCGCCGCAAAGGGCGCCGCGAACAGGCCACCGAACACCAACCCGCCGACCGTGATCCACGGGCTCGAGCTGATCAGCGCCGAGAACGATGCTGCAGTCGAGAGCGTGAGGAAGAACTCGGCAAAATTGACCGAGCCGATGGTGGTACGCGGGTCGTGACCTGAGCCGACCAGGCTGGTCGTCACCACCGGGCCCCAGCCCCCGCCACCGGCGGCATCCACGAAGCCGCCGAACAACGCCAGTTTGGCCACGTGGCGCGGCTTCTCGTGGTTGGCTTTGCGCTTCTGGTAGGCACGCCAGAGGATGTAGACGCCCATCAGCAGCAGATAGCCGGAGATGAACGGCTTCATCGCCTTGCCATCGACCTGCGTCACCACCAGCACGCCGAGCGTGGCGCCGAGGATCCCCGGTATCAGCAGGCGCAGGAACAGGTCGCGGTTGACGTTGCCCAGCCGCACGTGCGAGATGCCCGATAGCCCGGTCGTAAAGACCTCGGCGATGTGTACGGATGCACTCGCCACCGCCGGCGTCGCGCCGGTGCTGAGCAAAAAGGTGGTCGCCGAGATGCCGTAGGCCATCCCGAGCGCGCCATCGATCATCTGTGCGACGAAGCCGACGCCGGCCGCCGCCCAAAAATCATGGCTGGCAAACACCTCGCCGAGCACCTCACCGGTGTTCACGCCATTGATGACGACGAACTCACCGGCCAGGTAGAGCGCCAGAGCGATGAGGATGATGCCGGCCGCCCACGCCGCCCACACCACATGAGGATGCCGCAACTCCCCGGTGACCAGCGTCTCCAGCGGCGGCAGGCCGGCCTCCAGGTGTTCCTGGTTGATGGCGTTGGCCGTGAGGTCGGGGTCGCGGATCTTCATGGTCGGTGGGGGCTGTACGGAAAGATGGTGTCTAGAGCCACCAAGGGGAGGGGGATGCTAACGCACTCTCGCACAGCCTGACAGCGATGCTTGTCTGCGTGACCGCCGCTCTTGTCCGGTAGGTATCCGTCGGATGACTGGGCATCCGTTATCTGGTCGATGATGTATGCGGGGCACGCGACGTAGGGTGGCGCATGAGCAATGTTGCTAGCCCGCAGTCGGCAGAGACCCGTGCCAACGTAGTTCCGGTGCCTCCAAGGGGGGAGTGCGCTGACGCACATTGCCCAGCGCCACCCGGTCCCGCTACTTCGCCGCAGGGCTGGATCGCGCGCTCCGCCGCCGGTACGCTTGGCCTCGACGAAGCCGCGCGGCGTGCGCACAACGCTGCCTTCGAGCGCGACGAACTGGAGCGCCTCGCTGGGTTCTTCGAGCGCGTGCTGCCGCAGCCGCTCAACGACGAGCAGCGCGCAGCGATCGTCGTCGATGAGGATGCGACGCTGGTGGTCGCGGCAGCGGGTTCGGGCAAGACCACGCTCTTGCTCGGCAAGATCGCCTACCTGGTGATGCGCGGACTGGCGCGGCCGGAGGAGATCGCGCTGCTCGCCTTCAACAACTCGGTGCGCGCCGAGATCCGAGAGCGGCTGGCCTGCAGCCACTCTGGCGTAGCCGTACATACTTTTCATTCGCTTGGCCTGCAGATCGTGCGTGACGCCGCGCAGCACGCGCGCAAGACGGGTCATGCCGACGCGACCGGTGCGGGCCCCCGCCTGTCGGATATGGCCGATGGCGAGGCGCTGCAGCGCTTCATCCGCGATGAGTTGTTGGAATCTGCCGCGCACGAGCCGGCCCTACTTGCCGAGTGGCTCGCCGGATACACGCAACCCTTGCGCGAGGCTGCGCACTTTGCGTCCCGTCGTGAATGGCTCGCCTGGGCGCGCCTCCATCCGCAGGTCACGCTGCGCGGCGAGCGCGTGGCCAGTCAGCCCTTGCGCGAGGCGCTCGACCGGCTGCTGTTGGCAGGGGTCCGATGCCGGACCGGCGCGACGCTGCCGGCCGTGCCCGGCTTGCGGTCATACACACCC
>DALYGT010000124.1:0-1622 GCA_031971375.1 Burkholderiales bacterium
CGCGTCGCCGCCGGCGAGAAGATCCACATGAAGGTGCCGCTGCACTTCACCGGCGAAGATGTGGCGCCGGGCGTCAAGCTGCAGGGCGGCAAGATCAGCCACGTCACCCTGGAACTCGACGTTGCCTGCCTGCCCGAGAAGCTGCCGGAGTTCGTCACCGTCGATCTGAGCGGCCTCGGTGCCGGCCAGTCGGTCCACCTGTCCGACCTCAAGCTGCCGGACGGCGTCGAGAGCGTAGCCCTGCGTCACGGTGACAACGCCGTGGTCGCCGTCTGCATGTCGCCGCGTGGCGGCGCTGGCGACGAAGGCGCCGAGGGCGGCGAGGCGGCCGCGCAGTAAGGCGCCCACCAGACCCGACAGAAAGCCCGTCGCGTACGGGCTTTCTTTTTGATTCCATCCATGACCACACCGCTCCGCCTCGTCGCCGGCCTCGGCAACCCCGGCCGCGAATACGCCGCCACCCGCCACAACGCGGGTTTCTGGTGGGTCGACCAGCTGGCCGCCGAGATGGGCGGACGCTGGGCCGCCGAGGGCAAGTTCTCCGGGCAGGTCGCCAAGGTTCGGGGGCCGCATGGCGACCTGTGGCTACTCAAGCCAGACACCTTCATGAACCGCAGCGGCCAGGCGGTCGGCGCGTTGGCGCGCTTCTACAAGATCGCGCCTGCCGAGGTACTGGTGGTTCACGACGAGCTCGACCTGCCGCCCGGCACCGCGCGTCTCAAGCTCGGCGGCGGCCATGGCGGACACAACGGCCTCAAGGACATCGACGCGCAGATTGGCCGCGAGTACTGGCGGCTGCGCTTGGGCATCGGCCACCCCGGCGATCGTGACAAGGTCACCGGCTTCGTCCTCGACCGGCCAACCTGCGCCGAGGAGGACGGCATCGAGTTGGCGATGCGGCGCGCACTCGACGTGTGGCCCGACATGGCCCGCGGCGACTTCGAGAAAGCGATGATGCAACTGCATACTGCAGCACCCTGACCCAAACAGCACGCAGGGGTGAGGCTCAGGCCCCGCTCCATACGGCAACAAGGATCCCAAATGAGTCTTCAATGCGGCATCGTCGGACTGCCCAACGTCGGCAAATCGACCCTCTTCAATGCGCTGACCAAGGCCGGCATCGCTGCCGAGAACTACCCGTTCTGCACCATCGAGCCCAACGTCGGCATCGTCGAGGTGCCCGATCCGCGCCTAGCCAAGCTCGCCGAGATCGTCAAACCCCAGAAGATCCAGCCGGCGATCGTCGAGTTCGTCGACATCGCTGGTCTGGTGGCGGGCGCAAGCAAGGGCGAGGGGCTGGGCAACCAGTTCCTCGCCAACATCCGCGAGACCGACGCCATCGTCAATGTGGTGCGCTGCTTCGAGGACGCCAACGTGGTGCACGTCAACGGCCGCGTCGACCCGATCGCCGACATCGAGACCATCGTCACCGAACTCGCCCTGGCGGACCTGGCCAGTGTGGAGAAAGCCATCGCCCGCGACGGCAAGAAAGCCAAGTCGGGCGACAAGGAGGCGATCAAGCTGGTCGCCGTGCTCGAGAAACTGGTGCCGCATCTCAACGAAGGCCACCCGGCGCGCACGCTGACGCTCTCCGACGACGAACGCGCGCTGGTCAAGCCGCT